>CAMIVJ010000129.1 GCA_946401765.1 uncultured bacterium
GCGTTCTGCAATCGTATAATGGTGGTCCGCTACTGCATTTCAAGAACGCAACCCACAATGCGGTGATCGCTCAGCTTGCGCTCATTGTCGGCCGCGAAGAGCTCATTCACTTTGAACCCCTTCACAACGACGTTGTCGAGCACCGCATAGCGGCCGTTGTTGGCGACGGTGTACCCCGCTTGAACGAAGGCGTCGAAATGCCCGATCTCCGGCACGTTGTAGTCCGCAGATATGATGACATAGGGCACGTCCTTGAAGTGCTCCACCAGCTGCTGTATCTGCGGCAGCGCGTAGCGCAGGCCGTCGTTGTCGCGGTACCAGTCGAGGTGACTCTGCACGAAATGCACTTCCTTCCCGCCTAGTACAAACACCGAATCGATGAAATAGACATTCTGGCGATGCTTCGCATAGTCAATGACCTCGTACCTGATGCAAGGGAAGTGCGTAAAGATGGCGTTGCACTGGTAGTGGTTCTTCGGGCCCAGCACCTTCGTGGGGAACGAGGCGAACACTTCGTTCGTCGAAAGCCTTCCAGCCGTGTCAAACAAGGACTCGAATTCGCTCACTCCGAGGAAGTCAGGTTTCAGCTTGTCGATCATCGCCCTGTATTCTGCGCTTCTGGCTGCCGACACCTCAGGCGTTATGGCCGTATTGCTGGCTTTGCCGAGCGCGAAATGCCCGATGTTCCACTGTACAACGTTGAACCGCACCGGCGGCTGGCGCCACAGGCAACATCCACCAAGCATGAGACAAGCCGCCGCCATGGCGGCAATTGCAACGACTTTCACATTGAAAAACCTGGCAGACCTTGTCATCTTCAACTTCCTTTCGATTGTCGAATTCATGTGGGCTACATTATAGCACCGCATTACGCCGCGCGTCAATACGCGGATCGTTCAGCACGCGTGGTTTGGCCAGGGAATCCCCACGGGCCTAACTCACTTGAGAATGATGTGGAACCTGGGCCTGAACGCGTAGAACACCAACATTCCATTTTCATTCTTCAATTTTGGGTAGTAGTGGAGACCTTCCGGGAACTTAACGCCGGTAGTGTCCAGCTTGAGATTTTTCACGTCAGTGTTAACGTCAAGCGCACCCAGAACCTTGGATATCACTTCACTTTCATAATCGGAAAAATCGCCTGTCAGCTTGACCGTGGCAGTGCCAGATGTCAACTTGATGATGCCACCTATGGGCAAGACAACATCTTCACCCTCCGCCTTTGCCGTGTCCAAGCTCATATTCAAAGTCGTTCCAGCGTCCATAGTGAGATTTAGGTTTATGGCAGCGTCCGTATCAAGCGTAACAACGCTGTTGGTTCCAACAGTCACGCTACCCCCTACAACCGCATCCTGCCCGCCCGTAAGCACAGCGTCGTTTCCAAGCGTGACATCGCCGCTGACTTCCGCCTTCAAGCCGCCTGTCAGCGTAGATCCGTCTCCAAGAACCACGTTGCCTGTGATCTTCGACTGCGCGCCACCAGTCACAGTGGAGTTCGTGCCAAGCGAGACGTTGCCGGTGAGAACAGAGCTTGCCCCCAGTGAGATGGACGCATTGTCGCCAGAACACGTAGTGAGCTTCAGCTGTGCGCCGTCTTCGAGAGCTATGCTGTTGTTGCCATCCCTCAATGTAGTATTGTTGGGAAGCACAACGCCGCTCCCGAGTTCAAACCTTCCGCCGCCATAGATGGTCAACGCGCTGCTGCTGAGCTGCCCCTTCTCCTCCACCCGCAGCGTTCCTCCCCTGACATCTGTGAAACCATGATATTCCTTCACGTAGCCGCTGCTACCGGTAATGCTGCATCTGTTGCGCATGATGAGCGTTCCCTTGCCCTGCTTGCTCAGCCGGACATTCCCTGTTGAATACCCCCAGGTGCCACTGCTGTTTCTTGTCTTTACACAGAACGAGCAACCCCAGATGACTGTATGGGGATTGCCATCGTCGTCCTCTGTATTTATGGTCAGCGTGTAGCCTTTTTCAAGGCAGAGTCCGCCATTCTCCTTGGCCATCGAGCCGCTTCCCAACACACTCTGAAACTCGATGTCGCCCATCGCCTGGATCGTAATGTCTCGATAGAAGTGCAGCATGTTGCTTCCATACGTCGCGCCGAAGATGGGATTGGAAGTGGCGCTTCCCGCGCCGATCTTGATGTTTTGGATGTTGGTCAAATGCTGCTTGCCGCCCTGTTTGTAGAAGCCCTTTGCCTTGATGACGCCGTTACCCGATATGGCCTGAACGCTCCCGCCACCGCCACTGTTCCAATAAGCCACGTTTCCATCAACCTCAAGCATGCCGTTGACGATTAGATTGATGCGCCATACCGTATCGTTCTTGCCGGGCTGAATGGTGGCGAAGTGGGCGTAGCCGCCCTGGTCGATGGTGAGCGCAGCACCGCTTCCGGTCACGTTCTTGCCTGTCACTCTGGTTCCAAAAGGTATGATGTAGGAAGCGTTCATCGCCCAGTCCTCTGTGAACGTGATGTCACCAACAAGGCGCGTGCCGACCGCGCCAGAAACGTCACCGGGCTTAGTCGCCGTTGCGCCGCCGGCGAAATCGACGGCTGCGGCAAGCGCCACATTGTAGGTTGAGGCAAACGCAACGGTGTTCGAGAAAGTCTGCACAAGCGACGTTTCGTTGACCACGTTCGCAACATTTACGAATCCGTTGCTCGTAATGGTGTACTGACCTGCAGTTACGGGGAATATGATCTCTGCGCCGCCAAGGCCTTCAAGGTCGTTGACGAGCGTTCCGCCCACCCCCGCAGAGAACGAAAGCGTTTGGCCGGACGTCGGGAGCTCTGTCGCCACCGTTCCTTCGACGAGATCCGCCCAGTTGGCGAGTGTGGAGAACTTGCCGTCGCCACCCGCGCCCGTCCAGGCGTAGCCGGCGCGTTTCTTGGTCCACTGCCACTTCAACCGAACCCTTCCACCATTGGCGGCATCGTAGGAGTACTGCAGCTCGTTCTGATGGTTGACACCGTCGGGACTCCAGACGTCGTTCACATCATCGTAGATGTCGAGCGTATAGCCGACGCAGCGCCACGTCGTTTCACCGACAATCTGCTCGGCAGGCGCGCTAAAAGTGTGACTGCCATCCACCTTGTAGAAGCCACAAGGCTCCGCACCATCCAAGCCGTCGGTCTGAGTGCAGACAATGACTCCGTCTCCGCGGAAGCGCACCTCGTCCACCTCGTTGTTCTGCGCCATTTCCTCATCCGTGAGAAGCCTGTTGTAGATGCGGAAGGAATGCATAGTTCCCTTCGCGTAATGATTTTCGTCCGTTCCTCCTATGAAGTATTTCAGCGCCGGCACGGTTACATTGCCAGAACCATTGGAGGTGCCGTCGCCCAAGGTCGCGACACTTTGCGTAAAATACGTCTTCTGCGTCTCCGTTCTGTCGCAGGCGACCGTCAAATATCTGCCGCCAAACGATGCGATTGACGGGCGAGTGCCTATCTTGTTGTAGTTGTCTTTGAAAATAAGCGTGGTCGTCTGCGAACCGTTGTTGTTCAGGTATGCGGAGATATTGTCGCCATCAGCCGCGAACACGATGGGATATTGCGATGCAGGGGACGTCTTGTTTGTGAGCTGCTGGTTCATGTTCATCGTCGTCGTGGCCTGGACGGTCCAGACATCACCAAGAGTTATGTTGGCGGAAGTCGTTCCCTTGGCGTTGCCGTCGAAATAGCGCCCGTCAGGCCGCCATGCGCCTACTGATCCGTTGCGACCGGAGAATGTGAAATTAAGATTGGCAACTGTACCGGCAATGCTCGACCACTGCGTTGCGGTATCCGAATGCTGCGCTCCGTAGGCGGTGTTCTCCAACCCATCAAAAAGGGCGATCAAACCGTCCTGAACGTATCTATCCGCTCCCCACGACTCTATTCCGTCGGCCAATGTGGGCATGGCCGCTGCACAGATTGCAGCCACGGCAAGTGCGGCTCTCCCGATCCAGGCCGCCGACGCGGCGTAGCGTGCGACTAAGATTCTAACTTTCATTTTCATTATCCTTTCGTCTAAACGTCTAAAAGCCTTAACACAGTTTAACAAAAGTATATCAAACCTGCGTCACATCGTCAAACGAAAGACAGCGGAAAAACGAAAGACAACGGAAAAACGAAACACGAAACGGGCGTGAAATCAGCCGCCCGTCCTCACTCCCGCGCAAGTGAAGGCATGGCTTTCATAATTGACATCATCGGCGATTTTCCCGGACGCGCTGCTCGATGTGCTGCCAGAAGCGTTCGGCGATCAGATTCATGCCGAGGTCACCGGGATGGTTGAAGCGGCCGTGCGAATCCCTGCGCACGCGTATATCCTCCATGTTCACGAACACGTCGCCGCGCTTCTTCGCCACGGACTCTTTCTCGGCGTCAGGTGTAGCGCAAGACCTCGTCCACCGTCGTATAGCCGTCGAGAATCGCGCGTACGCCGTCTTCGCGCATGGTGCGCATGCCGAGTTCGCGGGCCTTCTCGCGGATGATGAGCGTGGGCGAACGGGCATTGATGAGCTCGCGGATCGGGTTCGTCACGCGCAGATACTCGAAAATGGCCTTGCGGCCCTTGTAGCCTGTGCCGTTGCAAGTCTTGCAGCCCTTGCCGAAGAAGAACTTGCGCCCGCCGATCTCGTCGCGCTGCAGGTTGATGCGGTCGAGGGTCTCGTCGTCGGGATCGTAGCCCTCCTTGCAGTCGCGGCAGCATGTACGCAGAAGTCGCTGACCGAGAACGGCTTCAAGAGTGGAAGCCACCATGTACGGCGCCACGTTCATATCGACGAAACGCATCACGGCGCCCGCGGCGTCGTTGGTGTGGAGCGTCGAGAACACCAAGTGGCCGGTGAGTGCGGCCTGGATGGCGATTTCGGCCGTCTCGAGGTCGCGGATCTCGCCCACCATGATGATGTCGGGGTCCTGACGAAGGAAGGCGCGCAGCACCTTGGCGAAGGTGTTGCCCACTTCATGGTTGATCGGCACCTGCACAATGCCGTCCATGTCGTATTCCACAGGCTCCTCGGCAGTGAGCAGCTTCGAGTCGATGGTGTTGATGCGGCGAAGGACGGAGTATAGCGTGGTCGTCTTTCCGGAGCCGGTAGGCCCCGTCACCACGATGATGCCGTTCGGCTTCTCGATGTCCATCGTCACCTGCTCGTACACGTCTTCCGGAAGGCCGACGTTTTCGAGGTCGAGCGAGGTGGCGCTCTGGTCGAGAATACGCATAACCACCGATTCGCCGTGCGTCGTGGGGAGGCAGCTCACGCGGAGGTCCACGGGACGCCCCGCCACGTTGATCGCGATGCGGCCGTCCTGCGGAATGCGGCGCTCGGCGATGTTGAGGTTCGCCATGATCTTCACGCGGGAGATGATGGCGGGCGCCATCGACACGTCAGGCGCCTTCACCTCGTAGAGAGCGCCGTCCACGCGGTAGCGGATCTTGAAGTCCTTCTCGAAGGGCTCGATGTGGATGTCGGCCGCGCGGTCGACGACGCCCTGGTAGAGGATCATGTTCACGAACTTCACGACGGCGTTGTTGTTGGCGGCGCCCTCGAGGGCGGCGACGTCGTTCGGATCGCTCTTGAGCGAGTCGTCGGAGTCGAGACCCTCGCCGAGGCTCTTGAGCATGTCGGCCACCGAGTCGCTCGCGTCGCCGTAGTGCTGCGAGATGCGCTCGGCGACGTCCTTCTCGCGCGCCATGACGAAGCGCACTTCCTTCGAGAGGGAGAACGCGACCTCGTCGGAGACGCGGGGATCAACCAGATTCGCTGTCGCGAGGGTCACGGACGAATCGTCCGCGCCAACGCACAGGACGTTGTACATGCGCGCGATCGAGGCGGGGATGGAGTTTACGGTGTCGTCGTCCAGCTCCATCTTCGAGAGGTCCACCACCTCGCATCCCTGGTATGCGGCCATCATGCCGAGCAGGGTGTCCTCGTCGATGTAGCCGCCGTCCACCAGGATCTCACGCGAGGTCTTGCCGGCGTTGTTCGCCATTTCCTCGCGCACGCTCGCGACGCCCTCTTCGTCGAGGACGCCGTTCTTCTGCAGGAGGTCGAGAAGCGGATCGAATTGCTCGGACATTACTGCTGCCTCATTTCTTCCTTGAGCTTTGCGACGACGGTGTCGGGATCCTGCGACTTGGTGATGAGCTCCTCGTAGGAGATGAGTCCGTTGCGGTAGTGGCCCATGAGGCAGGAGTCGAGCGTGACCATGCCGAACTTCGCGCCGGTCTGGATGTCGGAGCGGATCTGGAACGTCTTGTTGTCGCGGATGCGGCTGCGGATGGAGGGCGTTGCGAGCATGATCTCGAACGCGGCGATTCGGCCGTGAACCTGTCCGTCGGGACCAAGCCGCGGCAGGAGGATCTGCGAGATCACGGCCTGGAGGCCCACGGAGAGCTGCGTGCGCACCTGCTCCTGCTGGTCTGTCGGGAACGCGTCGACGATACGGTCGATCGTCTCGGCGGCGCCGGTGGTGTGCAGGGTGCCGAACACGAGGTGGCCAGTTTCGGCGGCGGTGATTGCCGCGCCGATCGTCTCGAGGTCGCGCATTTCGCCCACGAGGATCACGTCGGGGTCCTGACGGAGCGCGCGGCGGATGGCCTCGGCGAAGGAGGGAACGTCGGCGCCGACCTCGCGCTGCGTCACGAGCGAGTTCTTCGAGGTGTGGTAGAATTCGATCGGGTCCTCGATCGTGATGATGTGCACGCCGCGCTCCTGGTTGATGACGTCGATCATCGAGGCGAGCGTGGTCGATTTGCCGGAGCCGGTGGGGCCCGTCACGAGGATGAGGCCGCGCGGCTTGAAGAGGAGCTCCTTCACCGTCTCTGGCAGGCCGATCTTCTCCAGCGAGAGCAGCGTGGAGGGGATCATTCGCAGCACGCAGCCCCAGCGCTTGCGCTCCTTGAACACCGACACGCGGAAGCGCGTGCCGTCCTCGTGCGCCACTGCGAAGTCGGCGCCGCCCTTGCGCTCCACTTCCTGGATCTGCTCTTCCGACATGATCTCACGGCAGAGCTTGTACGTGTCGGCCTCGTCGAATATCTCCTCCGAGATCGGCTGAAGTTCGCCGTGCACGCGAAGCTCAGGCGGCATGAACGCCCGCACGTGAAGGTCGCTCGCGCCTTCGTCGATGGTGGCCTGCAGCAGGTCGTGCATTGTGATTTCGGTTGCCATAGATTGTCCTCAATTCCGTTCCGTGCGCATAGTATAGCATAAACGGCTCTATGGCACAATGAAATGGTATACCCAATTTTCGCTGCGTGGGATGCGTCAGCCCGCGCCGCCTGGCTGGAGTGTGGGGTCTACGTCCACCAACA
>CAMIVJ010000130.1 GCA_946401765.1 uncultured bacterium
TTCAAGCTGCGCGATGCGGACGGCAACCTCCGCTGCGACCTTGTGCCGGCCTGGCGGGCCGCCGATGGAGCGTTCGGTCTATACGACATAGTGCGCTCGACTTTCCTTGCGAACGAACTCGACGGCGAGTTCACGCTCGGCACCGGTTATTCGGTGGACGAGAACGGCGATGTGCTTGTGGCGGTCACCGCCGAGGCACAGGGCGGCGGCACAATACGCGTCGGCGAAGGCGAGGCGGCGGCAACCGTCTCTGCCCAGATCAAGCTGGATGGCACAGGGTCCGTAACGCTCACGGCGATTCCAGGCGAAGGATGCAGGCTCTACAGATGGGAGCTTCCCGACGGCGTTGAACCGACCCAGGGCACGGTGTTCGACAATGCCATCGGCATCCCCGCCGCGCAGCCGATCTCCGTCAAGGCGGTCTTCTACGCGCTGTCCGACATGTGCGCGAAACTGGTTGAAGGATCGTTCCGCTTCTACAAGGACGACACCTGCTTGCCAGCAAGCGAGCTTCGTCCCCAAGATGCTCCCGCCAGCATTGCCGGCATTAAAGTGCTTTTCGCAAACGACGCCGAATACCAGGCGCTGGTGCCGTTCACCAATGAACTTGCCACCGCGATGGGTGGCGTTGCGCAACTCCAGGCCGACGTGACTCTCACGGGCGACGCCGACTGGCGAGCAATGGATTTCAACATGAACGGCAAGGCCGTCACTCTCAGAGGCTACGATCTCAAGGTGAGCAGGCCGCAGGGCACGGGACGCTTTTCGGCGGGCAACCTCATCAACCCGCTTTCGGCATCCGGCAATGGTACTTCGACATGGAGCGGGGGGAACGGCTGGTGGAACGTCGGAACCTCGAGCAAAAAAGATGCGCTCTGGTGGAACTTCACGCCGCCCAAATCACGTAACATCTACATCAATTGCAAGACGAAGAAGTACTCTAGCGGTAACTATACACAGTATATTTACTTTGCTGTCGGTGGAACGGTTTACATGAACTACACATATACCGGGCCAAACGCGAGTGAAGTATGGCGAGGACCGTGGGCAAAAGCCGTGACTGGCGGTACGCAGATTCAGGCCATGGTCAGACGCAACAACGGCTATTCAGTGATCGGCTTTGTCACCATAAGCCCGGAGAGCCACTTGACTTTCGACATACCTGAAGGAGAGGAATATAGCACGGCCAATCTCAGCTTCGGTGGAGCGTCCGCTTCGACTTACGAGGGTGACTACGGAATGGGCCTGGAGATCCACAAGACAGGCAAGGGCACGTTGCTCATGGACAAGGAGTGGACAATGGCCACCGCGGTTGTCAACGGCACCACCAGGTCGATGGTGGTGGAAGAGGGCCTGGTGAAGAAGGCGTCCGGAAAGACGGCGGGCGGACAGTATTCGCAGATAGTCGTGGAGGATGGCGCGCAGTTTGACCTGAATGGCCGCACGTACCATGACTACAACTACACGCTCTCCGGTTCAGGCATCGGCGGCACCGGCGCGCTCACAAGCACGGCGCAGATCGACGCTGCGACTGCCTACGCGCAGAACACCGGAATGTCGTTCCTGCGCGATGTGACGCTCGGCGGCGACGCAACGATCTACGCCGCAGGCAACATGGGCATGATCTTCTACAACTACTCTGCGAACACAATGACCATGGGCGGCCACACTGTCACATACGACGGCGTCGAAGATGTTGACGGCGAGGGCAACGGCACTGGCGTTGGCGCTTACAGGACGTTCCTCGGAAACATGTCGTATTCCGGCGAGGGCAAGATCGTTGTGGCCAAGAACGGCTGGGTGCAGGGCCACATCTCCACAGTCACTGCGGGTGGATGCGACGTTGAGGTGTACGGGCGCTACTGGCAGAACACCGGCAGGATCTCGCCCGTGAAGTCGCTTGTGTTCAAGAAGGGTTCGGCGTTCAGGGAGCTGAACGCCTCGCCTGCGGGCATCACGGTGTATTCGGCCTACGCGCCGAATGAGATTTCGGAGAGCGCCGATGGATACCGCAAGCACCCGACCGTGCAGCTGGGCGATGCCAGCCACCTCGCTACGACGCTTGACTTCTCGAGTTTGACGGAGCCGTTCGACGACAGCGAAGACGGCACGCTCACGATATATTCGTCTGCGGCCGACAGGCATGTTGTGACGGTGGAGATCGGCGATCGCACCGAAGGACTGGGATACCGATACCTCTACAAGTGGAAGACGCCGCCGGAGAACGTGGAATTCGTGCGTTCGGAAAGAATGGAGCAGCGCAAGATCGTTCTTGAAGTTCGAGCGGACGGTCTGGCCGTCGCGAAGGGAGCGATCTTGATAATCCGATAGCGGATCTGGCAGACGGGAGGCTTTGTGAAGCGGTTCTTGTTGTCTTTTGCGTTGTTCGCGGCGTTTGCCGCATTTGCCACGCCTGTCTCCACCAACGAGGCGGCGACGGCCGTGGCGAACTGGCTTGCCTCAGGGCAGGCGATGGGCTGCACTGGAATGGGCAGCGTTGCCGGCGTAGAGGCGTACGACGCGAAGGGCGGCACGGGCAGGTTCTACGTCATTTCGCTCAGGAATGATGAAGGCGCGGCGGCGGGATACGTGGTAACCTCGGCGGACCGTAGCCTGAACCCGGTTCTCGCGTATTCCGAAAGCGGCACTTTCGAGGCGACTGACAAGAACCCGCTCTGGACGATGCTCGGCATTGACGTTCCCAGCGCCACGAGGGCAATGGAGGCCGCATCGTCCGGCGGAGCCAGGCTCGCGTCGGTTGCGGGGGGAACGTCTGCCGCGAACGGGCAGGACGCCCGTTCTCCCAGCGCCAACGAGCGGAAGTGGGCGCAGCTGCTGAGCGGCGCGCGCCTGCAAGGCACATCGCTCTCGTCGATCTCCGACGTTCGCGTGAACACGCTTCTGGAGACGCGTTGGGGCCAGAGCGGCCACGGCGAGAACTACTACACTCCCAAAAGCTACGTTTGCGGATGCGTTGCCACCGCGATGGCGCAGATCATGCGCTACTGGCGCTACCCTACGCAAAGCATCACGCTCAACTATCCCTACAACGACGACGGCAGCTATGTTGGCCCTGGCAACGGCACGCGGTCCTACGAGGGAGAAATCGACGGAGAGGCCGGAAGGTGGAACGCGGTGGACGGCTACAAGAAGACCTCGTCCTCCGGCTACACGGCGTGGAGCCCCGCGTTCGGCGGAACGTACGACTGGAACAACATGCCGGCTGCGGGTGCGTCGTCCAGCGGCTTCATCTTCACGACTCTGAACGAGACGGAGGCGGCGGCGATCGGCAAGCTCACGCGCGACTGCGGAATCTCCGTTCACATGGACTATTCGGACGACGGCAGCGGTGCAGCAAACTATCTCGCTCCGAAGCGCCTGATGGATCAGTTTGGCTACGCGAATGCCGTCGCATACTACCACAAGGGCGGCTGCACGATCGATGAAATCAAGCGGGCTATTCTGCCGAGCCTTGATCTGAAAAGCCCGTGCGGCGTGTCGGTTCCAGGGCATGCGATCGTGGCGGACGGCTATGGATACAACAACGATACGCTATACGTGCACTTCAACATGGGATGGAGCGGTTCGGACAACGTTTGGTACAATCCGCCTGACTTGACTGATTCGGGGTATTCCGACTTCAACTCCATCAGCACCATCTACTACAACGTGTATCCGCCGAGCGTGTGTGCCGAAGCAGGGCGCATGGTCGTGAGCGGCAGGGTGCTGAGCCAATCGGGAAATCCTGTTTCGGGCGTAACGGTGACGGCGCAGAACAAGTCTTCGGGGGCGTCGTATTCCTCCGTCGCCGCGACGGACTCGAAGGGCATCTACGCGCTGCTTCTCCCGGCAGGAAGCTACAAGGTACGGGCGGCGTCCGGCGAGACTGCCGCAGTCGTGGACGTTGATGTCCAGAGCGGCGCGAAGTCCGCCACCGTGAACGACAAGGTCGCCGGCTCTACAGTCTCATACGGCAGCTCAAACGGCATAGGCGGAGTGAACAGAAACGTGTACGGGCAGGACCTGACGCTCGCCTCGTTGCTTCCCGCGCCCACGTTCTCCCGCACGGGAATGAATGCCGACACCACGTTCTTCGATGGAACGCTTGACCTTGTGATTTCGACTTCCGTCTCTGGCGCGCAGATCCGCTACACGCTTGACGGTTCTGATCCGTCAGACGCGAGCGCGCTATACAGTGGACCGCTCGTGATCAGCGCCTCCTGCACGGTCAAGGCGCGCACGTTCAAGGAAGGAAGCGACGCGAGCGCCGTTGCCTCGACTCATTTCCACAAGCTCGCAACAGGCGACAACCTCGTTCTGAACGGCGACTTCGAGCAGCACACCATAGTGCAGAACAGCGGCGCGTGGTCGTATTGCGGCGGAGACGGTTTCTCCTGCGAGCATTGGAGCTTCAGCGATTCTACGGGACTCGCCGCGCCGAATACGCCCTGGATTGCGGCGGATGCTTTCGGTGGTGGAGCTGGCGGGATGTCCGCGTTCATCCAGACCGGCGATGCGAACGTGACTTCGCGGGTCGAGCAGACGATCGCCGTTCCATGTGCCGGAAAGTACAGCTTCGCCTTCACGTATGCCGGACGCAAGGAGTCGAAATACAGAGGCGCGACGACGTACTTCCAGATCATCAAGGACAATGTCGTGACGGAACTAGCGTCGGTCTGTCCCAATACGGGAAGTTCCGCCTTGAAGGAGGGATGCGTGGAATTGCCGTCCGCCGGCACGTACACGCTGCGCTTCCACCAGCCCGGCATCTCTGGCGACAGGGCGAACATCGTCGACGACGTGTCGTTCAGGCTGCGTCCGTACGAGCCCGTCTTCGCTCCGAAGTCCGGCACCGTCTTCTTCCGGAATGGCCAGCCCGTCGCGCTCTCGTGCGTTACGGATGGTGCGGAAATCCGCTACACGCTGGACGGTTCGGAGCCCACGGAGCAGAGTGCGCTCTATGAAGGGCCGATTGCGATCTCCGCGAGCGCCACGATAAAGGCCCGGGCGTTCATGGCGGGCATAGAGTCGAGCGAGGTCGTTGCCGCCACATACGTGCGAAAGGATATCATCGGCGAGAATCTTGTGCAGAACGCCGCGCCCGTTCAGGGCGAGGTGCAGACGCTCAGCGTGGCGGCGCCGGGAACCTACGCTGTGTCGTTCGATTATGCCGGGAAGAGCGGACGCTACGGCGAGCGAATGGAGCTGCGCCTCGCGAAGGGCGGCGCAACGAACACGCTTGTCTCCGTTGCCGCCACCTCCGCCGGAACCTTTACCACGAACTTCACGTTCGACGTCTCATCCGCAGGCGACTGGGATCTCTTCGTGTACAATCCAGCGAGCGGCGCCACCCAGCCTGTGACGCTCTCGAATCTATCGATATTCATTCCCGAGACCGATGAGAGCCTTGGCCAGTACTGGATATACGAGACTGAGCGCACCTTTGGCTCAACCGGCGAATGGAATGCCGAGCCGACTTTCCTGGATGGCAAGATGGGCTTCGATGGAAGAGAGACGTTCACTCCTTACGAAGAGCAGAACGGGCGGCGCGCGGTGATAACGTTGACGATGTCATTCAACTATATTGCGGATGAAGAACTCGACTTCGGCGAAATTCCGAAGACCGCGGTTCGGATTGCGGAGGACAAGACATCCGGCAGACGTACGTTCAGCCTCTTGACGTCGGCCGACGGAGCGCCTGTGTGGCGGAACGTGAGTGCGGAAGGCGCGGGGGAGCCGCAGCTGGATGTTTCCTACACCTTCAAGTTCGCCATGGACTGCGCGGCCGGCACTTTCACGGTTGCGCTGGTGAACGGAGATGCTGAGACGCCGCTGCTAGACGGGGCCAACGATACGTTTGCGTTCGCGAACCGGCGCCAGACCCCAGTGGAGGAGATCGAGTTTCAAGGGTCGGTATATCTCGATTCGCTCTATGGCAGCTACGATGACTTAGTCGCCGCATTCGCGGAGGGCGACGTGCTGGCGTTAGCTGGCGGCGCTCTCTCGGATGGCCTTACCGCCGCGCAGGCTGCATGGCTCAACTCTATGAACGCCTACGACGCGGTGAAGGCGAAGGTGGGCACGATTGGGGCGGACGCCTTTCTTGACGCGTGGCTGCTGAATCTCGACCTCAGGGAGGAGCCGCTTGGCTCTGGAGCGCTCAAGGTGTCTGGAATAGAGGTCACGGAGACCGAGGTGAAGGTTTCCGTAAAGCTGGAGCGCACGGGCGCGATGCAGAACGCGGCGATCAACGGCGTCTTGAAGCTCTATGGCGGCACGTCGCTTGATGTGATGGCGCCGCTGAACGAGACGCCCGTCACGAACGAAGATTTCGCGAGCGGCGATACAGCGCTTTTCGTCTATCCCCGCAGCGGCGAGGCCAAATTCTTCCGTCCTGCGATCAGGCAGCGATGAAACGCCTGGAGCGCACTGGCCACCAGGCACTAGGCACTAGGCATTCAATATGATATAATCTTATCTGATTTCCAACGAGAGGCTTTTACGATGAAACCGATTCTTCTTTCGGGAACTGCGGCGTTTTCGCAGTTCCGTCTTGACGCTCTGCGCGCGGCGATGGGCGCGCGCGACGGTGCCCTCCGAAACGCGCGCATCGAGGCGACGTGGGTGTACGCCATCGAGTGCGATGGCGACGGGCCCGACGCCGCCACGCTCGAGCGCGCCGCCCTGCTGCTGAACGCGGAGGGGACTGGAGGCGCCTCTGCGCCTGTGCGTGAAGGGGAGGGCAGCTCGTTCTTCTACGTGACTCCGCGAAAGGGCACGATCTCGCCATGGAGCTCTAAGGCGACGGACATTTTCCGCAACTGCGGCCTCAAGGGCATTTCCCGCGTCGAGCGCGGCATACGATTCGCAGTGTCGCCCTCGCCCTCGCAGCAGGCGCTTGCGGCGCTGTACGACCGGATGACGGAAGGCGTGTACGACTCGCTAGACGACATCTTCGATTCGCCGCCGCCGCGTCCCGGGCGCTCCTTCGACGTTCTCGCGCGCGGCGTGGAGGCCATTCGCGAGGCGAACACAGAGCTTGGCCTTGCCATCAGCGAGCCTGAGATGCAGTATCTCGCCGACAGCTTCAAGTCCGCCGGACGCAACCCCACCGACACCGAGCTCGTGATGTTCGGCCAGGTGAACAGCGAACACTGCCGCCACAAGATCTTCGGCGCGAAGTTCATAATCGACGGCAAGGAGATGCCCAACTCGCTCTTCGGGATGATCAAGAACACCCACAAGAAGAACGGCAAGGGCACGCTTGTTGCGTACAAGGACAATTCGAGCGTCGTGGAGGGCTTC
>CAMIVJ010000131.1 GCA_946401765.1 uncultured bacterium
ATTGTGAACTGCCCCACCAGAAACACCGTGCGGATGGTGGATATGCGCTCGTAGTGAAGGTCCACCTCGCTGCCGGTTATACCCATCTGGTAGGCCGGCACTCCGTTCAATATCTGCAAGCCGCCATATCTCACAACACCTGAACAGTCGCCGCTTGTCTGGTTTCTGGTCATGTACGCGACGGCGTCGCCGTATGTCGCCTTGCCTGCGCCCTTGTTGATCCATTTCGTCACGCCGAGCTCGTTGAACTCGAAGTTCGCGGGCGACGCGGCGTCCAGCCACATCGCGGACTCGCCCAGGAGCGAATCGACATCTACATCGGCGGAAGCCGCAAACCCGGCCACCGCAAACAGCAGGCCAACCATGATTTTCTTCATGACAGATTCTCCTCTTTTATGAAAAATCACTCAGCAAAACAATCACACTGTAATTATTTTACCACAATTCCGGATTCTGGCGCAATGGGAAATTTTCGCCATGAAACGACAAATGGCGGCAGATGGTCAAATGGCCATCTTCAGGTGAAGTGTCTACCATGTCGCTGGAGTAAACTAATGGACATGAATACAGCACCATCCAGCGTCACGCAATCCACGTCCGCTCCGCGCGCCGCGCTTTCCGTGGGCGTACTGAGCTACCGCGCGCCCGAAACGCTTGCGCGGACAATGGAATCGTACAGAGAAGGCGGACTCGCAGAGTGTGCGGACGAATGCTGCGTGTTCTTCAATGCGATGACGCACGCCGACGAGGAGCAATGCGCGCGCTATGGATGGCGCTGCGCTGGATCGCCCGAGAATCTTGGGCTGCTCGGCGGCATGGACGCGCTTGCGCGTACATTGACTGGCGACTACCTGCTGATGCTGCAGAACGACTGTCCGCTCGTCGCGGACGCCCCCTTCACGCACCGCTACCTTGCGGAGGCGACCGCGCTTCTTGCCTCCGGGCAGGCGGACATCGTTCGCTGCCGGTCGCGCGCGCATCCCGGCCAGGGCTTCGCCGACGGCAAGAAGTTCGCCCGCTACTACGGCGCCGGATTGCGCCCCGCACTGCGGCGCCTGCTGCGTCCGTTGAAGGCACGCCGCGTGATCGGACGCGCCCCCTACGCCATCGCCGACGCCGAACGGCGCTTCCCCGCCTACATCGAACGCAAAGGCGACTTCCTCATAGTCGATTCGTCCGTCATCAACTTCACCGACCAGCCGTTTCTCATCTCGCGTCCGCTCATGCTGCGCCTGCTCGACTGGGCGAAGGCACATCCGAAAAAACGGACGCTCAACGGATTCCAGGTGATGGAAATCAACCTCAACTCCCGCTGGTGGCGCGCGCAGCACTTCAAGATCGCCGTCGGCGAGGGCATTTTCACGCACGCCCGGCTCGACGGCGGCTTCCGCGCGGCGGCCAGGCGTTCAAAAGCGTAAAGGAGCAACCATGGTCAACGTCGTCTGCATAAAATACGGACGCTACTACGGAGCATTCTACGTCAACCGCCTCTACGCCGGCGTCAGGAAGCATCTCTCGCGCCCGTTCAGGTTCGTGTGCGTCACGAACGACGCCACGGGCATACGCCCCGAGGTGGAATGCGTGCCGTTCGCCGAGAACCCTGGCGTGCCCGGACGGAAATGGCCGAACATATTCTCGAAGCTAACGCTCTTCAAGGACGGCTTCGCCGACCTTTCAGGGCCTACGCTCTGCCTTGACATCGACGTGCTGATCACAGGCCCCCTCGACAAGTTCTTCGACTACAAGCCCGGCGACTTCTGCATCATCCGCAACTGGGTCGAATTCTACAAGCGGATCTTCCGCAGGGCGCCCCTCATCGGCAACTCGTCCTGCTTCCGCTTCGACGCCGGCCGATCAAACGCCGTATACGAGTTCTTCCTGCGCGAGAAAGACGATCCAATGAAGGCCAATCTCTTTACCAAGGGATCGCAGAAGCTCCAGACGCGCGCCATGCTCCACGCTGGCAAGGTCAGCTGGTGGCCACGCGGATGGGTCGCCTCATTCAAGCGGCAGTGCATCCCGCCCTTCCCGCTGAACAAGTTCATCGCGCCGCGCCAGCCGAAGGACGCTTCCGTGATCGCCTTCCACGGCCATCCAGACATCCCCGAGGCACGTTCCGGATACCTGTTCCGCGACATAAAGGGCGAGCGCGTGCCGGTAAAGAGCCATCTCACATGTCTTCCTACGCCGTGGATTGACTCGCTATGGCACGACCAGTTGTGATAAAATATACCACTGCAACGCCATGAACATTCTCATCATAGAAGACGACACGGCGACGGCCGAATTCGTTGCCGGCGCGTTCAAGCAGGTCGGCTACGCCACGATGCACGTCGCGGACGGCGAAGCCGGCCTGGCCGCCGCGCTGCACGGTCCATACGACGCGGCAGTGGTGGACATCATGCTGCCGCGCCTCGACGGGCTGGAGATTATCCGCCGCGTGCGGGCGGCCGGTCGCGCCCTCCCGATCATAGTGCTCTCAGCGCGTGGGAGCGTGGACGCGAAGATCCGCGGCCTCGAGGCAGGCGGAGACGACTATCTGGCAAAGCCCTTCTCCGTGGCGGAGCTTGTCGCGCGAGTGCAGGCGCTTCTGCGCCGTGCAAGCCGCGCGGAGGAGTCTACCATCCTCAAGGTGGAGGACCTTGTGATGGATCTCGTGACGCACCGCGTGACGCGCGCGGGCGAGCCAATCGACCTCCAGCCCCTAGAGTACCAGCTGCTTGAATACCTGATGCGCAACAGGGGACGCGTCGTCACGCGCAACACGATCCTCGACCGCGTCTGGAACTACAGCTTCGACCCGCACACTAACGTGGTGGAGTCGCGCGTCTACCACCTCCGGGAGAAGATAGACCGCCGCTTCGAACGCAAGCTCATCCGCACCGTGAGGGGATTCGGCTATGTCCTCGGCTAGAAAAGCCCCCTCGCTGCGCCGGCACATCGTCGCCGTGTCGCTCTCCGCCGGCGCGCTCCTGTTCCTGCTCACGGGAGGGCTGATCCTCTTCGTCTCTTGGTCGTTCATGAAGTCCGAATACGAGGGTTTCCTCGCGCGAAGCACATCCGACCTCGTGGGGGAATACGCAGAGTCAAAGGGCGACCTGAAGCAAATGCGCCACTTCTTCGACGAGGACGTCGAGGAGCACGGCGCAGACCGCATCTTCCTGCTGCTCACCGACCCTGCCGGCAAGGAAGCGCTCAACGCCTGTGCGGACAAGACGATCCTCCACACCATGCTCTCTCGCGCGCAGAGGAACCTTCCCGCCTACCGCATCAGCAAGGAAAGCGCCCTGCCCCATCACCATCGAATCGTACTGCGCGTGAAGACCACGGTTCTGCCAGACGGCTTCAAGCTCTCCATCGGCCACAACGTCACGGACGACGAGCAGTACCTCCTCTTTCTCGCCATCACTCTCGGCGGCGCTTTTCTGCTGTCGCTTCTGCTCGGCGGCTGGGCGGCGGACTGGCTGGCGCGGCGATTCGTCCGATCGCTGCAGAACGTCTCTGACGCCGCAGACAGGATCAGGGCCGGCGAATGGTCTACCCGCGTCACGCCCTCCCACGAAAGCCGAGAGCTCGTGCTGCTGGAAGACGCCTTCAACACGATGTGCGACCAGAACGAGAAGACACTCACCGAGCTGAAGACTCTCACCGACGACATCGCGCACGACCTGCGCACGCCGCTCACGCGCCTGCGCACTGCGGCCGAGTTCGCCGCGATGGGCGGCGAGCTGAACCGCCCGCTTCCCGAGATGCTGTTCGAGCAGTCATCCGACATGCTGGAGCTGATCAACACCATGTTGGAGATTTCGCAGACGGGCTGCAAGCTCGACCGCACGCCGCGCGAGGACATCGACCTGTGCGCTTTCCTGCGCGAAACGGTAGAACTCTATGCGACGGTGCTTGACGACCAGAAGCTCGCCGTGAACCTCGACCTGCCAAAGGAGAGCGTCGTCTTCTCAGGGCACCGCGGACGCCTCCAGCGGCTTCTCGGCAACCTCCTCGACAACGCGATCAAGTTCACGCCCAACGGCGGCGTTATCACACTTTCGCTGGTGCGTACGGCCTCCTCCATCGTTTTACGCGTCTCCGACACAGGCTGCGGCATAGCACCCGAGGAGATTCCGCACATCTTCCGCAGATTCTGGCGGTCAGACTCCAGCCGCTCCCTGCCGGGCAATGGCCTCGGCCTCGCCCTTGCCAAGGCGATAGTCACCTCGTATGCCGGCACGATCACATGCGAGTCGTCGCTCGGCAAGGGCACAACGTTCACTATCACCATTCCAGGCGATGTGAGCTAGCTTGACGTCGAACGCCCTAGGGGCGATATTCGGTCAGCGGGCGCCGAAGAAGTAGCGGTTGGCGTTGTTGTAGGATATGTCGGCCACTATGCCGCCCACCCACGGGATGTCGTGGGGAATCTCGCCGCGGGCCATCTCCTCGCCAAGCTTCGCGCAGAGGATGCGACGGAAGTACTCGTGACGGGTGTAGCTGAGGAAGCTGCGCGAGTCTGTGAGCATGCCCACGAAGTTGCCGAGGCAGCCGAGAGCCGAGAGCGCCTCGATCTGCTTCTTCATGCCGTCCTTCTGATCGAGGAACCACCATGCCGCGCCGAGCTGGATCTTGCCGCGGTCGGGTCCCTTCTGGAAGCTGCCCATGAGGGTGGCGAGCATCTCGTTGTCCTTCGGGTTGAGGGAGTAGAGGATCGTGCGCGGCAGAGCGTCCTCGAGCTCGAGGCGGTCGAAGAGGCGCGCTAGCGACTCAGCCACGTTCCACTCGCCGATGCAGTCGAAGCCAGTATCTGGACCAAGAAGGCGCATCATGCGCGTGTTGGCGTTCCGGAGGCAGCTGTAGTGCAGCTGCGTGGTCCAGTTGGCGCGCGCGTCGGCGCGCAGGCCCTCGTAGAGCCATGCGCTCTTGAACTTGAGCGCCTCGGCGGGCGTGGCCGCGCCGCCTTCGCGCACCTTCTTGAAGATCGCCTTGATCTCCGCCGTCGTGTAGGGAGCGGCGAAGATCTCGGTGATGCCGTAGTCGGAGAGCACGCAGCCGCAGCTCTCGAAGAAGGCATGGCGGCGGTCCATCGCGTCGAGGAAGTCGTCCCACGTCTTCACGGGCGAACCGGCAGCGGCGGCAAGGCGGTCCATCCAGTCGTTCCATGCGGGAGCGTCCTCGATCTTGCTCGCCTTGTCGCTGCGCCATGCGGGAAGCACCTTCACGGAGAAGCCGCTGTCGGCGATCGCCTTGTGGTGCTCAAGGGAGTCCACAGGGTCGTCGGTGGTGCACACCACCTTCACGTTCGAGCGCGTCATGAGCCCCCGGGCTGAGAAGCCCGGCTCGACCATCCGGGCGTTGCAGCGCTCCCATATCGACTCCGCGGTGGCGCGCGAAAGGCGCTCCTCCACCCCGAAGTAGCGTGCAAGCTCCAGATGGCTCCAGTCGAAGAGCGGGTTCTTGAGCAGCACCTCCATCGTCTCGGCGAACTTTACGAACTTGTCGTGCCAGCTGGCGTCGCCTGTGATGAACTTCTCGTCTATGCCGTTCGAGCGCATCTGCCGCCACTTGTAGTGGTCACCGCCGAGCCAAACCTGGGCGATGTTCTCCCAGCGCTTGTCCTGGGCGATCTCCGCGGGGGGCAGATGGCAGTGGTAGTCGATTATGGGCATCTTCTCGGCGTAGCCGTGGAACAGCTCCTTCGCCTCGTCGGTCGTGAGCAGGAAGTCATCGTTGATGAAGGCCATTTCGCTCTCCTATCCGCATTTAGGGTCTTAGACCATGTCGGCGACGACCCAGTCGATGTACGCCTTGACGTTTTCGGAGACGGCGCACTCCTTGAGCTTGCTCACGTCTCCCTTGCGGCACTTGCAGCCGCACCAGCGGAGCTGGTCGAGCATGAACGTCTGCACGTACTCGTCCTTCGTCTTGCGGAAGGCGTCCATCAGCGCGAAGTTCCATATCTTGCGCTGGCAGGGCGCCGCGCCGGGCGTGGAGCAGCGCTTCTGGCAGCCGTCGGCACGGCCGATCACGGCCTCCATGACGTACTGCGAGACGGCGCCGATCACGGTGAGGTCGAGCGGATCGCTAGTGTACGCGCCCTTGACGCGGGCGAGGAGCGCCTCGGCGCTCGCGGCGTCCCACACGTGCGAGGCGAGCGCCTTGGGCGTGGTGGCCGCGGCGATCGCGGTGTTGTTGGCGTTCTGCCACTCGACGGCCGAGGGGTTGCCGGCCTTCTTCGCCATCGCCGCGCCGTAATCGGCGTTCGGGTTCGGATCGACGTAGGGCTTGGCGGGCTTCTTGTTGTCGTTTGCCATTTCAGAAATCCTTTCCTTTGAGGGCTATCAGCCGAACATGTACTTCTTCCAGGGCTCGCGCATTCCCTGGTAGAGGAAGCGGTCTGCGGCCTGGTCGTTGACGGCGTGCAGCGTGTCGGGGTCGAACTTGAACCCGCGGCCGAGGCGTTCGGCTACGATGCCGAGGTTGAACATCGTGCAGGAGCGGAAGCCGTTCGACTCGTTCAGCGCGAACGTCTTGCGGTTCTTGCAGGAGTCGATGAAGTCGGTCTGCTGCGGCGCGGGCTTGGGCAGCTCGGCGAGCTTGGCGAGCACCTTCTCCTCGGGCCACCAGCCGCTGGCGTCCTTGAGGCGGAGCGTCTTGCCGCCCTTGGCCTTCGGGTACACGCAGAGCCCGTTGGCGCCGCGCAGCAGGGGTTCGCCCTTGAGCTTCTCGTCGCCGTCGAGGGCCACGGTGGTGCCGTCGGCGTAGGTGAGGGTGATGCGGTCGAAGCGGCCCACTGCCTCGGGATGGTGACGGGGACCGAGGTACTCGATCTTGACGGGGCTCGTCTCGTCCTTGCAGAGCAGGTACTGGAGCGGATCGAGGTAGTGCTGCGCCATGTCGCCGAGCCCGCCGGAGTCGTAGTCCCAGTATCCGCGGAAGGACGAGCCGGCGCGGTGCGCGGTGTAGGGCTTCCACGGTGCCGGACCAAGCCACATGTCCCAGTCGAAGTCGGGCGGCAGCGGCTCGGGCTGCGCGTTGACGCGGCCGGACCAGCCGAACTTCCAGCTGAAGCCCTGGCCCGCGCCGAAGGTGCACTTGATCGGGCCCTTCCCGAGAAGGCCGTTCTCCACGATCTGGCGGATCGGCTCCACAGTGGTGCCGAAGCCGTAGAACGTGCTCTGGAAGCGGAACCACGTGTTGAGGCGGAACATGCGCTTCTTGGCCTTCACCACCTCCATCACGCGCTTGCCCTCGCCGACGGTGCGCGTCATGGGCTTCTCGCACCAGATGTCCTTGCCGGCGTT
>CAMIVJ010000132.1 GCA_946401765.1 uncultured bacterium
AGCCGTTCTTCGTGAAGAACCTCGAGAACGTGCAGGGCGACGAGCGCGACGCGATCGTTTTCTCGGTTGGATACGCGCCGGACGCGAACGGGAAGTTCAACATGGTGTTCGGCCCCTTGAGCAACCAGGGCGGCGAGCGCCGACTGAACGTGGCGATCACGCGCGCGAAGGAGAAGATCGTGGTGATCTCGAGCATACACGGCCACCAGATCGACGTCGACCGCATCTCGCGTCAGGGTCCGGCCGACCTGCGGGCCTTCCTCGAATACGCGGAGAAGGGATACCGCATCGCGCTTCCGCAGGGGAAGCTCAAGGCGGACCGCTTCGCGGAGGAGGTGGCGTCCGTCCTGGAGCGCGCCGGCGCGAAGGTGGCGCGCGACGTTGGGTGCGGCGGCAGCAGGGTGGACGTGGCGGTGCGCGATCCTGAGGACGCCTCGCGCTACGCGATGGGCGTGGTGTGCGACGGCACCTGCTATGCCGGCGCGCGCACGGCGCGCGACCGCGACTTCCTGAGAGACTCCGTGTTCTCATCGCTTGGCTGGAACATCGTTCACGTGTGGGTCGAGGACTGGGCATACGACCGCGCGCGTGCGGAGAAGCGTCTTCTCGAGGCATTTGAAAAGGCAACAAAGAGAAAGGACCAGAAATGACACTCGGTGACATAATCCAGAAAATACTAGGGCTCTTCGGAGTGGCGCCCGCAAGGCAGCGCCAGCTCGTCGCGCGGATAGACTCCGTGAAGCAGAAGATCGCGGAGATGGAGGAGAACCGCAACACGATCATGCGCGCCAACAAGGCGATAGGCGACAAGATCGCCGAGCTCAAGCGCCAGCTCCAGCTGGAGACGAATCCGAACAACCAGGATCTGCTCATGGACCAGGTGGACGAGCTTGAGAAGGAGTTCGAGCGCAAGCGGATGCTCGCGCAGCAGATGGGAGAGAACATCACCGCCCAGCGCGCGATTCGCGCCAAGTGCGAGCAGCTGCTCGAGCAGGCGCGCCATGCCGCCGACCCTGCCGAAGTCGAGATCCTCATGGAGCAGGTGGAGGACATGCTCGGGGAGCGCAACGAGGCGAAGGCGAAGGTCGATGCGCTCGACAGCATGGGCCAGAAGAAGCGTGCGGCAAAGGATGCGAAAAGCGAAGACGCCGCGCGCGCCGCGAGAATGGCCGCGATGCTCGGCACTCCTGCTCCAGCGGCCGACGCAGGCAAGGTGCGCTCGCCGAGCGCGCCGCAAACAGAAGCACCCGCCGCTCCGTCTGCTCCTGCGCCAGCCGCTCCAGCGACTCCCGCCGCGGCCTCCGAAAGTATGGCTGCCAGCCCTCTGGCCGCCGAAACCCCAGCGGTCGGCTGAGCGCCGCCAGAGACGCATCTCAATAAAACCTAGCGAAAGAAAGCGAGAGAACCATGTCGTTCGGAAGCATATTCAAGAACATCGGCAACATCTTCAAGACAACAGAGGAGATCGAGGCGGAAAGACGCCGGCAGAAGCGCAACCTCGAGCGCGGCATCGAGAAGTCGATCGACGCGCTCGGCGAAGGCCAGCGCCAGGCGGCGCGCGAGCAGGAGAAGTTCTACCAGCAGGGCAAGCAGAAGCTCGCCGTGGGGCGCGACGCCGAGGCGCGCCAGTTCTTCCAGTTCTCGCGCATGCAGGCGCGCAACGCCGAAAACTACACGCGCCAGAAGCTCATGTGGTCGAACGCGCTCACGCAGATTCGGGTGGCCGCCAACATGCAGACCGCAGCCGCGTGCTTCAAGGAGCTTGCGGTGCAGTGCGGGCTGAACGCCGATCTGTTCGAGAACGGACTCGATTCGATGGAGGACGTAGAGTCCACGATCAGCGAGATGAACAAGGCGATGGCGAGAAAGTGGGAGAAGGACAGCCTGAAGGCGGGCGAGGCTTCCGACGATGCCGGCGACGCATCGATCGAAGAGATGATGGAGCAGGCGCGCGGCGAGGTAGCCGCCGAGACTGGTGCTTCTGCTGCAGGCGCCGATTCCGCCGCTCCCGGGCCTTCCGCCGTTTAGAGGTGCCGTCATGGGCGATTTCTACATCGACCGCGTCAATTCGCTTGATGCGCAGATAAAGAAGGCGATCGCGGCAGGAAACAACGTCCAGGCGGCCGCGTTCTGCCGTGAGGCGTCGCGTGCCGTGGAGGCGATCGCTGCGCGCACGGCGGGCTCGATCCGCGATGCGTGGAAGAAGAGGTCGGCCGCCTATCTGGCCGAGGCCGAACGTCTTGGGAATGCGGGGAACGTGCCAGCCTCGCCTGGCGCAGCGCCGCAAAAGCCGAAGGCTGGTGCCGCAGCGGCTTCGGACAAGCCGCAGAAGAGCCTTGCCGAGCTGATGAGCGATCTTAACGATCTCGTGGGGCTCGTGCCCGTGAAGGCGGAGATCTCGAAGCTCGCCGACTTCCTTAAGATCCAGGCAGCGCGCATGCGCGAGGGGCTGAAGTCGAACGGCCTTTCGCTGCACTGCGTGTTCACGGGCAATCCTGGCACTGGCAAGACGACCGTCGCGCGCCTTGTGGCCGGCATATACCGCGAGCTTGGCGTTCTCAAGAAGGGGCATCTCGTCGAGACCGACCGCGCTGGCCTGGTGGGTCAGTACATCGGCCACACTGCGCCGAAGGTGGATGCGAAGGTGGACGAGGCGCTCGACGGAGTTCTCTTCATCGACGAGGCCTACACCCTCTCGCGCGGAGGCGGCAACGACTTCGGGCAGGAGGCCATCAACCAGCTGCTTAAGCGAATGGAGGACGACCGCGACCGGCTTGCGGTCATCGTGGCGGGCTACACCGGCGAGATGAAGGATTTCCTCGCCTCGAACCCTGGTCTCAACTCGCGCTTCAACCGCTTCATCGACTTCCCCGACTATTCGGCGGACGAGCTTGCCGCGATATTCGACGGGCTGATGCGGAAGAACGAATACGTCTGCTCGCCTGAGACGCGCGACGAGATCGCCCGCCGCATGGCCGCGGCCCGGGCGGGGGCGAACGTGAAGGAGTTTGGAAACGCGCGTTTCGTGCGCAACGCGTTCGAACGCACGCTTGAGCGCCAGGCCGTTCGGCTGGCGTCGTCGAGCCGCACCGACCGCGCGTCGCTTCTGGAGATACGCATGGAAGATCTTGCGATCTGACAAGAAAGGAGAATGACATGAGATTCGGAGGTTTGTTTCACGGTTTCTCGTTCGGCGCAGGCTTCGAGCTGATGCGTCGCGTTGTCGTGCCTGTGGTTCTGGCGCTGTGCATTCTTGGACTATGGTGGTGGCTGGGTCCGGAGAAGCCGTCGTGCGACTCCGCCCGTCAGCATGTGGCGCGTTCGGCCGTTGAGCACGCGGTGACCCGTATGCGCGCCGAGCAGGGGGATGTGCGCCGCGCGGCGGTGCTGCACCTCGCTAACGACCCAACGGACTTCGTCACGCTTACTTTGCGCAGGCGGCTGATGGAGGGCGGATGGCTCGACCTCGACGGCACGCCGCCTATGGAGAAGATCCGCAACCTCTTGAACTTCCGCAACCCCAGCGTGTATGACGTGGAGAAGGCGCGGGAGTACGGGAAGGAGAATGGACTGGACGCCGTGATCATCGGCAATCTCGACCAGTTCGAGACGACGAAGGACTCTGCCGTTCTCAAGGGACTGCTGAAGTTCGTTCGGATCGCCAAGGGCGACGTGGTGGATATCCCTCTGGTCGTGGCTGGGGGTGCAGAGGCGGGAAAGGCGGCGAAGCCCGAGCTTGCGCCGCCAGACGACGGCAGATTCTCGCTCACCACGCGCGTCTGCCTGCTCGTGTTGTGCGTGGTGGCCTTCCCGATCGTTGCATTCCCGTTCCTCAAGATGGCGATGAGGAGGGATTCCAACATCGCCGCCGCGTCGGCGTTGATCGTGCTGGTGGTGTTCGACGGCATAATCATACGCGCCTTCCTTGGGGCGAGCGACTCGTTCGTCTCGCTTGCCGTGTTCCTTGTGGCGCTGGCGGCCGCGTTCGGGTATGACATGTTCATGCTCTCGTACGCGCAGCTGTGCCGCCCGCCGTCGCCAGCGGCCTGAACGGGGGATTGCGCCATGACGCAGGACGATTTCTTCGGCGCGATAGAGCACAATCTCCAGCGGCTTGCCGCGAAGGGCGAACGCGTGGGAGCGTGCGGAGACCGCGTGAGAGGCTTCAGATGCATCACGCGGGGTGATTCGTATTGCCCTCCCAACGTGCGCTGCTACGACCTTCTTCCTGACGAACCTGGTTCCGGCGCGAGCGCCGTGTTCCGGGTGTTTGCCTGCTTTGCGGACGAATCGACGCATGACGGATACCGCAGGGCGAAGTTCGCAATCCGCAAATGGTACCAGGAAAGCGGCCGCGCCAGAGGCTGCGAGCAGCCGCGTGCTGCGCTCGTGGTGGGCGCAGCCGCGCAGTGGCCGGAGGGCATGGAGCCGAATGCGGACGACATGCCGTGCGGGAGCGTTGCGTTCCGGATGCTCGCCGCGCCGCACGTCCGGCCGGAGATGGGCCTTGGCATCGCCAAGGCGGGCGACTTCGGCTCATTCCGCGCCGTCTGCCGCGCGCTTGTGCCAGAGGCGTTCGACAAGGTTGAAAGGCGCGTGCGCGACTGCGTGGAGCGTCTTTTCCTCCCCGACGGCTCGGTGGTGGGCGGCGGGTATCTCACCGCGCGCAGGGTGATGGACGAATTGCCGATGATCCCATGCGACTTCGTTGTGGAGGTCTTCGGGAAGATGCAGAATGAAGGCGGCCACCGCGTGGAGAAGCTGCCGCGCGCCGAGGGCAGGGAGACGCCTGAAACGCGCATCTGCATCAAGTTGGGGCCGCCAGTGTCGGCGTTTGAGCGCAGATGGGTGGTTGCCGCCGTCTGCCTTGCGGTGCTGGCGGCCATTGCGGCTCTGTGGTTCTTCTTGGCGCGATAAGGGCGGGAAAGGATTATGTGATGGGATTCTTCGATTTTCTGTTTTGCAGGAAGGGTTCGCCCATTGGCGTTGACACGGTCGTAAAGAGGATGTCCGCCAGCAGGCGTGACTTCAAAGGCGTGGCGCTTGACGACGAGGATCATCCAATAGACGTGTACGAGTGCGGCGACGTGGCCGTCACCGAGATGGGCCGTACGCTGGTGCGGCGTCTATATCCATGCCGAGACAAGGTGGGCGCCGCGTGCGTGAGGCTGCGGAAGAAGCAGGCGGAGATGTTCTACGTCAAGACTCTGCCGTTCCGGCTCGAGTTCGCCTGGAAGAACGGCGGGCGCGTGAAGATGACGGCCCGGTTCGACAGGCAGAGCGGCGCACTTTGCGAATGGCTGCGGACCAACGTGACGGAGAGCGGCAGGAACCTGACTGCGAAGGATGTTGCGGCGCTCCTGGACGGCAAGTTCGCAAGCGACGCGCCGCCGGAGTGGCTGGTTGCCGATGGACGCGAGGACGTGGCGGAGCCCGAGCCGCCAGCCGAGCCCGAAGAGCCGACCGCCGCCGACCTTAAGCCCGGCGCGGTCGTATTCGACCACTACCGAATAGAGAAGGAGCTGGGCAAGGGAGGCCAGGGACAGGTGTTCCTGGCCACCGACACGCAGACCGTGGTGACCGCGCACAGCCGCGTGGTTCTAAAGGTTCTGCGCTGCGATAGCGCCGGCGATGAAGCCTCGCTTGCCGAGTTCATCAGAGAGGCCAACACGCTTTCCGATATGCGCGACGACCGCATCGTCGCGTGCTACTGGTGCAAGCTGCTGGGGAAGACGCCTATTCTCGCGATGGAGTACGTGGAGGGAATCTCTCTCGACAAGTACCTTGCCGAGCACAAGGACGGGAAGATCGGCGAGGAAGAGGCGCGCGAGCTGCTGCGTCCAATAGCCGAGGCGCTGGACTACGCGCACGGGAAGGGAATCTACCACCGCGACGTGAAGCCGCAGAACATCGTCGTGCGCAAGGAGCCTAAGAGAATAGGCGGCAAGTTGATCAGAACGTGTCTTCTCGACTTCGGAATCGCAGGCAGCGGACAGCGCGGCGACGGGCAAACCGACTTCTGGAGCGTTCGTGGAACGTTCCAGTACATGTCGCCCGAACAGAAGATGGTTGGTCACAAGCCGTGCGCGAGCATGGACGTCTATTCGCTCGCCGTCACTGCCTATGAATGCGTGATGGGCGAGATGCCGTATCCTGGCGGATGGGAGCGCGATGCGAAGCCAGCGCCGATCCGGTCGAACACGCCGTTCGCGCGCTCGGTGATGCGCGGCCTAGAGATGCTGCCGGAGAAGCGTCCGGCCACATGCTGCGAGCTGATCGATCCTAGGCCGTCTTACGGCGGCAGCGCGGCAACATCAAGCGCCGCTTCGACCAGTCCTTCCTCGGATGGCAGGGCGCGTTCGCCGAGCGCGCCGCCGGCGCCGAATGACCTGAAGCAGCTTGAACGTTCTTTCATGGTCTATCGCCAGATGCTTGCCCAGAGCGCCGCAAAATGCGAGAAGGCAAATTCCGTGCAGGCCGGGTGGCTGCGCGACCGGCAGGCCGCGCTGCGCGACTTGACGGCTGACCTTTCGCGCGTCGATCCTTCCGCGCTCGTCCAGTTCTTCGAAGGAATGAAGGAGCATGCAATTGCGGCGCACATGAAGGCGGAGGATATATTTCTCGCGACCGATCGTCTTGTTGAGCTGCGCAGCAGCCTGCCGAACGGCGACGATGCCGTTTTGCAGGCTCTTAGGGAAAGCATTTGCTGATCGAGGAGGCATGCCATGAAGATGGATCTCGCGGTTTACACTGCACAGGAAGGGTACTCCTGGCAGCCTGGCACGGCTTTGACGGCTGAGGATCTTGGGAAGTTCAAGAAGGCGATTGGCAGATTCCCATCGGCGGATGCGGCCGACTTCCCGTTCGGCGGCGTGTTGAAGGTGGACGGCCGCGTGGTGTTCTACCGCTACCATGTGGCGAAGAAGATCGACTTCTGCGGACGCGATGCGCTCTATTGCGTTCTTGGCGCGGTTCCGTTCGCCGACGCCGCGAAGATCGATCCCGCAATGCTCTTTGCGCTTCCCGAGTTCGCCGGGCCGATGAAGCCGTTCCCCGTTGCGCTCGAAGTGCCGGAGGCCGATTCCGCATCTGTTCCGGATTGGCTGAAAAATCTTGACGCAATGACTTTGGACGTGCGCATCACCGGCCCCGCCGATAATCCCAGCTACGCCGTCGAGCAGAATACGATAGAACTCCAGCAG
>CAMIVJ010000133.1 GCA_946401765.1 uncultured bacterium
CGGTCGTAATCCTGTCAACCTCCGCTTCGCCGTTCCTCGCCTGCCAATACGGCAGGGTCACAAAACTGCGCCACGTCGTGTCGAGCAGATTGGCGATCGGATCGAACGATTCCTCGTACCCGCCTTCCCGATGGATATCGCTCAGCAGGACGGCAATCCGCGGCGCATTGGAAAGATCTACCGACACCGCTTCGGACGGCGGCGAATCGGCAAAATCTCCCGAACCAACAGCCGTCACACTCGCATTCACCTTCACGCTCGGAAGCGCGCTCACCCTTGCCGTCGTCGTTCCGACTCCAACTCTCACCGAGCCCAACACTTCCATCTGCACCTCTCCCGGCGTGTAGCCCTGCACGTACGCCACCTCTCCAAGGTCAACTCGGCAGTCCTTCGTCTGAGCCGTTCCCTCCTTCGGCACGCTCGCAAGCACAATCTTCCACCCGTCCTGCAAATCCGCCAGCGACTTGTGGAACGTCTTCTCCTCCACAGAGAGCACGAACACCTCGCGGTTAGTCTGCGCGCCATCGGGCGAAATGAAGTCCACCGCAAGGTTCTGTCCGTCGTCACGTCCGTCGAAACGCGCCGCCTTGAACCTCAAGTGCATTCCGTCTCCGCGTCCATGCGCAGGCACTGTCATCCATCCAATCTTGCTCGTGGCGGTTCCCAGCTTCACGTGCGCAGGATTCTTCGAAAGGTACACATCCTCCAGCTCCACCCATTCGTCCGGATGGTCTGCCTTGGAATCAGAAGTGTTCTTGTTGTTTGCGAGCAGCGCGGCGCCCGTGGATGTTTTGAGCCCTGCCCATGTCTCTCTCCATTCCGCTGTTCCCTCGCAGCTTCCCACCACGCGGTTCGTCCACACCGTCACCTGATACCCCGCGGCGTCTTCCACGGCATCCCACGCAAGATTCAGATACGAATAGCCGAATCCAGTCACATGCACATTCTCAGGAGAGTCAAGACGGTTGTCAAACCAGGTAACCGAGAAGGACGACAACGCCGCGCCGCTGCACTCGACGTGGAACGCCCTGTAGTCGCTCCCTTCGGGAAAGTCCAGCGCGGCGCCGCTCGTGCGCACGTTCAGATCGGCGATCTTCCATTCGCCGCCCTCCATATGGTCAATGGCGTACACCGCCACCGCTCCCGAACCTTCGCCAGGCGCTGCAGCGTATTCCAGCGCCACGCGCTGCACCGCGCCGGCATAGGCGGGCGACGCGAACCTGCCCGACTCGATGCTCCATCCGGCAGGCAGCGCCTCGCCTGCAAACTCAACGCGTTCGGTCACGGGACCGCGCGCGAACGCCACAGCGCCCGCAAGCGCAAATGCGACACAAGCAACCGCAGCACACTGTCTCCTGGCCATCATTTCACGTTCTCCTTGCGCTACTGCCACTCCGCGCCAACTACTCGCCGCCGGCGAGAGACGGCACAACCTCTGCGTTCTCCCTCGGACGCACCTCGGGGAAGAAATCCATCTTCAGCGCATTCGCCAGCTTCGCCGCCGTTCTGAACGAGAAGTTCACGTCCTGATGCAGCACCTTCGTGATGTACGGACGCGACACCTTCATCCGCTCCGCCAGCTCGGACTGCGAAACCCCCAGCTCCTTCATTCGGCGCAGAATGCTCCGCAGAAACGCCGACCCCACTCTATCTACTGATTGCACTGCACCCCCTACTCCGATTTTCGATACGCTCCGCGCCCGTGGGGTATGCAGTCGAATACCTCACCCATGGCTTAACCAGTTTTTCTCTGTCTTTCAAGTGCATGGTGCACCGAACGAACACCATACAGTTTAACCCATAGGTTAATAGAAGTCAAGGGCAAAATCGGCTTATTTTGTGGCGCTTGCGCGCACGCGGCCCTGTGCGTCGCGGTATGTGGTCTTGCCGTAGTTGTTGGTTGTCTTGGTGCCCTGCACGCGCCCCTGCGCGTCACGGTATGTGGTCTTGCCGTAGCTGTTCGTGGTGGAACTTCCCTGCACGCGGCCCATAGCGTCACGGTAGGTGGTTTTGCCGTAGCTGTTGGTGGACTTCGTTCCCTGCACGCGGCCCATCGCGTCGCGGTATGTGGTCTTGCCGTAGCTGTCGGTCTTGGCAGTGCCCTGGATGCGGCCCATCGAATCGCGGTACGTGGTCTTGCCGTAGCTGTCGGTGGTGGCGGTGCCCAGCACACGCCCCTGCGCATCGCGCCACACCGTCTTCGTGTCGGCATGGCACGCCGCCGCGATCATCATCGCCACAAGCACGCAAATGCGCGCGGAAAATGAATTGACACATCTTTTCTTCATGACGAATCTCCTTTCCTTGCCGTTGGAACAAAATCAAGTATATCACAATTCAGCGCGCCGCGCCACAAATGCAATCGCCTTGAGCCACGAGAAAGTTTATGGTATCATTTGTGGCGTCGAGGAAAGAATGCCGAATGGACACCATAACAAAAGAGCAGCGTAGCCGCGTGATGTCGCGAATCAGATCGCGCGACACCAAGCCCGAGCTCGCAGTGCGCAGACGCCTGCATGCAGCGGGATGGCGCTTTCGCGTATGCGACAAGCGCCTGCCGGGCCATCCCGACGTTGTGGTGCCGCGCGCCCGCACGCTCATCGAGGTTCGCGGCTGCTTCTGGCACCGCCACGGCTGCGCCAAATCGTCCATGCCCAAGTCGAACGTGGCCTTCTGGATGGCGAAATGGTCGCGCAACGTCCGCCGCGACAAACGCCACGAAGCCGAGTGGCGCAAACTCGGCTGGAACGTGATCGTGGTGTGGGAGTGCGCGCTAGACGCAGTGCGGCGCGAGGATACGCTCGTGCGCATCTGCCAGGCGCTGGACTTCTGGAAAGGCGAGGGGCCGCGAAAGCGGCCCCATCGTCTCACTCTGCCGCGGCTAAGCCCGCGGCGCTAGCGCCAGAACGCTACTTCTTCGCGTCGCCCTTGGCGTCCTTCGCCTTCTCCTTGCGCTTGGCCGGATCCACCTTCATCGCCTTGAGGATGTCGTCCGTCACGTCAAGCGACGCGCTCGAAAAGGCGAGCATCGTGGAGTCGGCGATGATGTCGAACTTCTTCTCCTTCGCGTAGGCGTTGATCTTCTCGCGGATCTCGTCCGTCTCGATCTTGAGAAGTCGCGTCTCGAGATCGGCGAGATCGCTTTGGAAGTGCTGCGCGGCGTTGCGCAGATCCTGCTGGGCCGCAAGGAAGCGCCTCTGCACGTCATCCATCTTCTTCTGCGCATCTGACTTGGCGCTTGCCGATAACATGGGGTTCATGAGGTCTGCCTGGAGCTTCTTGCCCTCCTCTGCGATGGCCTTGCCCTCTTCCTGCATCTTCTCGAGCTTCGACTTGAAGTCTGAGTCGGTGGACTTCACAAGCGCCTTGTTGGACTCGTGGTTGGGATGGAGCCTCACAAGATCGAGCATGTTCACGGTGCCCACCTTGAGCTCTGCAGCGGCGCACATCGTAGCCGCGAGAGCCATACCAAGAATTATCTTCTTCATTTGATTTCGCCTTTCGTTGATTAGAAATCGTAGCCGATAGAGAAGGAGAACACCTTCTCATCCACATCCTCGTCGGGGTCAACCACGGGAACCGCGAAGTCGAGGCGTATGGGGAACGACTCGAGGTCGAGGCGCAGGCCCAAGCCAACCGACCAGCAGAACCAGTCCATGTCGAGGTCGAATTCGTCCTCGCCCACGCTGCCGAGGTCGCTGAAGAGCGCAACGCGCACGATGGAGATCACGGGCACCGAGTACTCCATGTTCATGCACCACGAGGTGCGTCCGCCCCAGGGAATGTACCTGCCGTGCTTGTTCTCGCGCGCATAGACGCGCGGCGCGATCTCGCGGAAGTCCACGCCGCGGATCGACTTAGAGCCGCCGAGGAAGAGCCTGTCGTAGATAGGCAGGCCGCCGCTGAAGTCGTCCACCGTCTCGCCCCGCAGGCCGATGTGGAACACGTGGCCGTACTTCTTCCAGACGGGGAAGTGGTGCCTGTAGTTGAAGCCCGCGCGCCAGTAGTTGTTGTCGCCGCCAACAATGTCGCCGTAGATGCGCGCGGTGTGGCCGCGCGTGGGGAACAGGGGCCTGTCGAGATTATCGTGGCGCCAGTAAACCTCGAAGGGAATCTCCACGCTGTCGTCGTACTTGTGCTCCTCCTCCTTGAGGGCGCGCCATTCGTCGTCGTCCGTCTTCGGGTTGTAGAACATGCGCCTAGACACGTCGTCCATCTGCACCAGCTCGACGGCGAGCGAGAAGCCGATGCGGCCGAACGCCTCCCACGTGGGCCAGAACTTGACGGGGTAGTTGAGCCCCACCGAGGCGCCATTGCGGATCACGTCGTAGTCGTCGAACCAGCGCTGGCGGCGATAGACCGCCACGTCGAGCTCGAGCTCGCGGTCGAGGAACCACGGTTCGGTGAACGACGCCTCGTAAGTCTGCACGCGCGGACCTGCCTGCACGACGATGCGTCCCTTCTGGCCTGCGCCGCGGAAGCGCCACGGGCTGAAGAGGTCGAAGTTGATCTCGCTGATCTCCACCTGGCCGAACACGGAGCTTTCGGTGCCCGCGCCGATGCCGATGAGGAAGTTGCCCGTGTTGCGCTCGGTGACCTCGTACACGAGATTGCGCTTCTCGGGCTGGCCGTCCTTAGCCTCGCCGCCATCCACCTTCTCGAGGTAGTAGCGCACGCGCTCGAAGTAGCGCAGGCTCTCGAGGCGCCTCTTCGCCTTCTCGGCCCTGTCGGCAAGCATCGGATCGCCGGGCGAGAGGCGTATCTCGCGCGTGATCACCTTGTCCATCGTGTAGTCGTTGCCGCGCACCTCCACCTTGTTGATCGTCACGGGCACGCCCTCCTTCACGGCGAACTCCACGTCGATCGTCTGGGGATCGTCCGCACGCGGGAACTTGCGGTATTCCACATGCGTATCGGTCAGGGCCGACTTGCCGGAGCCGCAGAACACCTCGATCTCGCGCGCGGCCGCGGCGAGGGCGGAAACGCCGGCCACCTCGCCCGTCTTTATGCTCGTTGCCGACTTGAGAACGATGTCGGCCGGATACGCCTTCACGCCCGTAACGGAAAGCGTGCCCACCGTGTACTTGGTGCCCTCCTTCACTTCGAAGGTGCGAACCGTGCGGCCCTTCTCGTCCTTGCCTAGCTTTGGAAAGTCCACCGTCGCATCGAGGAAGCCGTTGTCGCGGTAGAAGGCCTGCACCTTGTCGCGCGCCTCGGCGAGGTCCTTGTCGCTTGCAGGGTCGCTGTTGAACCAGCCCATCGGGTTCCACCACGGGTAGTTGCCGAAGGTGGCGCGCAGCTCGGAGGCCTTGAACGACTCGTTGCCATCGAAATCGTACGACTCCACCACCACGCGCTCGCCTTCGTCGATCTCCATGGTCACCGTCACGAAGCCGTCAAGCCCCTCGACAGGCGTCACCACGGGATTGACCTTGACGTTGGGGAAGAACTTCTTCTTGTACTCTTCGGCGATGTTCTGCGCGGCGGCGGCGATCTCCTGCTCTCCGTACGGATAGCCGTCCTTGAGCTTGGAGAGCTTGCCGATCTTGCCTTCGTTCCAGTACTCGCATCCGCTCACGAGCACCGGTCCGCGCAGACGCATCTTGCGCTTCACGACGTACGTCACCTCCACGCCGTCCACGCCCTCCGCCACTTTCACGGTTATGTTGTCGAACGCGCCCGTGTCGCGCAGCGCCCGCAGGTCGCGCTGGCACTGCGTGGGGTCGTATTCGTCGCCGGCCTTCACCTGGCACTGCGCCCACGCGTCGCCCAGCCCATCCGTGCCGCCGTCGGGATACTTCACCGCAACCGATGCCACCTTCGCGGCGTCCGCCGCAAGGATGCCCATCAGAGCAGTGGTCGCAAGAATCAGTCGTCTCATGGCTTTCTCCTTGGTTTTCAGATTCATCCGCTCTCTAGATCTCCGCGTTGAAGTCAACCGCCTTCACGTGCCAGATGTCGCGCGCGTACTCCGCCACGGCGCGGTCGCTTGAGAACCTGCCGGAGCGGGCGATGTTCACCAGCGACATGCGGTTCCACTTCGTCTTGTCGCGGTACGTGGCGTCCACGCGGTCCTGCGCCTCGCAGTAGGCGCGCAGGTCGGCGAGCAGCATGTAGTAGTCGTTGTACTCGATGAGCGAGCGCACGATCGGGTCGAAGATGCCGGGCTGCATCAGCGAGAACACGTTGCGGCGGATCATGTCGATCGCCTGGCGGATCTCGGGGTCCTTCTCGTAGTAGCTCTGCGAAATGTACGATGGCCGCAGGCGCGCCACGTCCTCGGTGCGAAGGCCGAAGAGGAACATGTTCTCGTCGCCGATCTCCTCGTTGATCTCAACGTTCGCGCCGTCGTAGGTGCCGAGCGTGAGGGCGCCGTTGACCATGAACTTCATGTTGCCGGTGCCGCTTGCCTCGGTGCCGGCGAGCGATATCTGCTCGCTCACCTCGGCGGCGGGCATGATCTTCTCCGCAAGCGACACGCGGTAGTCCGGCAGGAACACCACCTTCAGCCTGCCCTTCGTGCGAGGATTGTCGTTCACCACGCCGGCGATGCCGTGGATGAGGCGGATGATGAGCTTCGCCATGTGGTAGCCCGGCGCGGCCTTCGCCGCGAAGATGAAGACGCGCGGCAGCGGATCGTACGAGGGATCGGCGAGAAGCCTGTTGTAGAAGATGATGATGTAGAGCGCGAGGAGAAGCTGGCGCTTGTACTCGTGAAGGCGCTTCACCTGCACGTCGAAGATCGCCGCGGGATCGAGCGTAACGCCGAGCGTGTCGTGCACGTACTTCGCGAGCACGCGCTTGTTGGAGCGCTTGATGCGCGCGAGGCAGTCGAGGAACGCCGCGTCGTCAGCGCGCTCTTCGAGCCTGCGCAGCTGCGAGAGGTCGGTTATCCACTCGGGGCCGATCGCCTCTGTGACGAGCTGCGCCAGCGGCGGATTGGCCTTCAGAAGCCAGCGGCGCGGCGTGATGCCGTTCGTCACGTTGTGGAAATGGTCCGGCATCAGCTCGTAGAAGTCGTGGAAGAGGCGCGTCTTGAGGATCTCGGTGTGCAGCTGGGCGACGCCGTTGACGCTGGAGGACCCTATGATGGCGAGGTTGGTCATGCGCACGTAGCGCTCGCCGCCCTCGTCGATGAGCGACATGCGCGCGAGACGGTCCTGGT
>CAMIVJ010000134.1 GCA_946401765.1 uncultured bacterium
AGCCACATTATCGCCGCCGCGGATAGTCCCCAGGCAAAACCTTTCACCGCGGCGCCGCCAGCATCTTCACGCAGGCGGTTCAGCTTCCACCTGAAACCGAGCGCGGCGAGGGCGGCGAAGAGCGGGGCGGACGGCAGAATGCCCAAAAGGCCAACGCCGAAGTACCAAAACGCCACGCAGCAGAATATCGCGCCGACGACCACCAGCGGGAGGAATGCCACGGCATACACCACCGCGATGCCGAAGGAGAGTCCGCACAGCGCGCGCAGACATCTGCTGCCCACGCCCCATCCCCTCAGGCAGCTCAGCCACACGATGAAGTTGCACACCGGCACGAGCGACATCGCTAGCTGCATTGCGACGTTGCCGGTGAGCGGGTTGCTGAACGCCTCGCTGCACATTCCCGTGCAGATTTCGATGGACACCGCCGCGAACGGCAGCGCCACGCCGAATATGAACGTCGTCACCGGATGCGCCAGACCCTTGCACAGGCGGGCGAAAAATCCTGGCTTCCTATCGGTTGTCTCCATAAGATGCAACTCCTTTCGATGAGATTGCCGTCATTATACCACAACTTGTGCCGGCGTGGAAAGTGGTCCTCCTAGCCAAAAGCCACAAGAGGATCCCTGAATCTATCCATGAACCTGCCCTGACGGCGGGCCACAAGCACTTTTGCGCCAAGGTCGCGGCAGGCGCATGACATCTCGCGCGGGTCGAGGGAAAGCGCCGCCGTTGAAAGAGCGTCAGCCACCACCGCCGAATCCGCGCGGCTCCAGCTCTGCGCCCAGCGTACGGCCGCACCGCCCTTTCGCACGTCGCGCACATGCTCGCCTCGCAGCTCGAATCCGCTTCCCGAGAGCGCACCGCCAGAAAGCCACACCACCGTATGGCGCTTCGTGCGGTCCTTCCACACGCCGCCCACGCCGATCGGCCACCCCTCCTCGCCCGGCGCGCGCGAACCCGAGGCAAGCAGCGTCGAGGTGCCGCCGTCCAGCAGCCAGTCGGAAAGCTCGTACTGCTCGGAACGAAGAATCTTCGCGCACTCGTCGAGCGCGTATCCCTTCGCGATTCCGCCGAAGTCTAGCGCCACGGGTGCGTTCTTAACGCCCACTCGAAAATTCTCCACGTCAAGGATTAGCTCGCCGAAGTTCCGCGCCTCCACCGTGGGGTCGAAGGCGCCTCCAGTTGCGGCGCACACCTTCACGCTTGCCACAAGAACATCCATCATCTCGTGCGAGACCACCGCCACTCCTCCGGACTGAATGGCGCGCACCACGGCGACGTCGCTAGTGTCGCTGAACTTCGTGAGGAGCCGCTCTACCTCGTCGATGCGGGCAAAACACGCAACTGCGGCCGAGGCGCACAGCGCCTCGGCCTCGTTGGGGCCGAAGGACACCGTGAACTTGGTGTCCATGGCCGTGTGGGAGTAGCTTTTCACATCACTTTCCGCGGCGCAGCAGCCAGCACACCGCGCAGCTCACCGCCGCGAACGAAAGCGCCACGCAGCGGTGGCTCCACAGCAGCACGTGCTGCCCGTGCGAGCCGAACACCGTCATCATCGGCATCACGGCAGTGAACACCACGCCGGCCGCGAAGACGACCCACAGCGTCCAAGCCACGGCGCACCAGAGCTTCGACGTGCGCTCGCTGGCGCGGAAGGCCATCAGCAGCACGGCCGAGCCTGCGAAACATCCGCCGGCCACCATGTGGAGCACCAGCCACCAGCTCGACATTCCGCCGCACATCCATCCTATCACGCCACTTGCGAGCAGATAGAGAAGGCTCAAAATGAGTCCAACGTCGAGCACCCACTTCACGAGCCCCCACACGAACTCCTTCGTGTTGTCGGAAAGCCAGCTTCCGAGCTTCTGCAGGGACGCTCCCGCGGCAGCGGCCGCAAAGAGGCACATCAGACCGAAGATGGTCCATAGCGTCGCCTTGAGCACTGGACGCAGCGCGAAAGTTGAACCGAGAACAGTGTGGTAGCAGCCACACACGCCGAGGAGCTTGCTCTCCTTCACTGGCGCGCCTGCGGCCTCCTGCACAGGCCCCACGGGCGTCACTTCGCCGAGGAAGAACTCGGAGTCGCCCGTATGGCATGCGGCGCACTTCACCGGCTCCGCGCCGCGCGCCTGGCGGGCGGCACGCACATCGTGGCCAACAAGCCAGGAGACCGGCTGAGCCTCAGGTGCGCCTTGCGTCTCCTCGAGCTTGCCGTCCTTGTCGAGCGAGAACACGATGCCGGCCGAGACATAGCGCACGTCGGCGCCAGCGTTCTTGAGAGCGCGCGCCACCATATCCTTGGTGAGAGGCTGCTCGGCGTTCTTCACCTTGAAGTACTGGTCGAGCGTCCAGCGGTCCACGAGCGGCTTGAACGTCTTGCCGTCGTCAACTAGCGTTCCCACCGGCCATTCGTCGGCGGCAGGCGCCTTAACGTCGGCGCATTCGCTAATCGAGCCCTTCCAGTCCACCGTGTAAACCTTCCCGTCGCGGCATGCCACGACCTTCTCGGTCATCTTCGCGTTGTAGAGGGTGTACAAAAGGAACTTGAAGGCGTTAGACACGCAGTTTTCTGCGGCGATCAGCGGCACCTCGTTAGTCTCGGAGGCATAGCACAGCGAACCGTCTTCGCGCAGTTTGAGCTTGCCAAGCTTGACGTCGGAATCTGCGGGATTGACGTCACTTTCCGTGTCCCGAAGGACGTCGAGAGCAGACTCCACGCGCTCGATCACGGTGAGCGCGTCACCGGCGAGCGTCTTGGCCTCTTCGGGCGGGATGGGCTTGAGCGCCCCATCCTTTGCGGCGCGGAAGAAGCCGCTCGGCCACATCATGCGCCGCGCCTCCACAACGCCCTTCTCGTTGCGGACGAAGACGGGCTCCACGATGTACGGCGAGTCGGTGCCCCACTGCGCGCGGCCATAGATGCCGATGCGGTTTGCGCGCGACGTGCGAACGAGTTTCCTCTCGCCCTTCTCGGTGACGCCGGAGTGGCAGACTGCGCATGAGAGCTTCTCGAAGTGGACGAGCGGGATGCCGGCGTGTTTCGGACGCGGCCCCGCGCCGTCTGCCTCGAGGTGGCACGATGCGCAGCTGCGCGTCTTGATGCGGTGGTCGATGCCGTTTGTGTGGCAGTCCACGCACTTCATCCCGCGCTTGAGGTGAATGTCGCCCTCTATCGCATGCGAAGGCATGCCCTTCTGCGAGACGGAGTGGCAGGCGAGGCAGTTCTCGTTTCTGGGGCGGCCGAGATCAAGCGTGCAGCGTCCCTTCGCGTCGAAGCGGGCAGGGTCATATACGGGATGCTCTGGCACGCGGAAGAGGTGGTCGTCGGGATTGTCGGGCATGGATTCGACATCCCAGGTATCGTCCAGACGCTCGTTCATGCCGTCAACAGCCGCGATGCCGCTCGCGGCGGTGGCTGCGCCGCGCCAGTTCTCGCGCAGCACCTGGCGGGCCCATTCGCTCGAGTCGTAGCCACGCTGCTGGTGGCAGGCGAAGCAATTGGGCTCGAGTGGACCGGTCACCGTCCAGCGCTGGCGGGGACCATCCGCGCTCGCCATCGCGCGCTCGTCAGAGCCAGTGCCGCCGCCTGGGAATGTGCGGCCGAACATCTTCGTCCACTGCCAGCACGACAAGCCAAATTCGCTCGGAGAATATGCGCCAGCCTGGCCGCGGAGGGAGAGCGGAATCGCAGTTCCCGTGCGGTCGTCGGCCCAGAACCAGGGCTCCACCTCCACGGAAGGAGCCGCCTCGTCGTGCGAAAGGCCCGTGCGGAAGTGGCTTGCGCCCTTCATGGCGTCCACGTCGTGGCACTGCGAGCAAGTCTGCACGGTGGATATCGAGCGAGGATGCTGCGCGGAAGCAAGCACCCTCTCGCCGTTGGCGTCGCGCGGGGCGAAGCGGTGCACAGGCACAGTGCGCCCGCCGTTCCAGTGCGAGCTGGAATCAGCCGAAAGCGTTGCTGCGGCGGCAACTGCGGATATTGCAACGATAAATCTTGTCATTTTGCCTCCTCGTCCTGGGTTGCAAGCGAAAAATTCCACACGTCAGCCGCACGGCAGGCGTCTATGAGAGCCATGAGCTTCTCGTATGACGCCGTCTTGTCGGCGCGAATCACAACAGGCTGGCCGGGATACAGCTTGGCTATGCGCTCGAGGCGAGCCGTGACGTCCTGAAGCGTGAGCTTTTGTCCGTTAACCGACACCTCGCCGGACTTGTCCAGATTGAGTATGATTTCGCCGGGCATGCGCCCGGGCACCGTGGCGCTCTTCGCCGTGGGCAGGGCGATCGCCACTTCGGTCTCCCACTGCGAGAACACGCTCGACGTCACGAAGAAGCACAGCAGCAGGAAGATGACGTCCATCAGGGACGCCATCGACACCGCCGGAGCGTGGCTTCTGGTATTGCGGCGGAAATTCATGTCAGAACGCCTTTTCGAGGATTACCGCGAGCGTCTCGAGCGAGGCGATGCGCTTCGCCGTGCGCCGACGCAGAAGAGCGTGAAAGATAAGGCACGGGATCGACACCGCAAGGCCGAAGGCCGTGGTGACGATTGCCTGCGAAACGCCCTGCGCGAGCACCACAGGACGGGCGTTGGCCGCGAGGTCGCTTGCGATGCCGCTGAACGCCTGGAACATGCCGAGCACCGTGCCCAGAAGACCCACGAGCGGGGCGATCGCGGCAAGGTCGGCCAACCAGTCCACTGACGCCTGCAGGCGTTCCGCAACATGCGCGCCCGCCGTCTCGATGGCCGTGGTGACGTTGGCTCTCTGCCCTGCTGGCGTGCCGCGCGCCGCGTCTAGCGCGGCGAGCGTTATGGACGCGAACGCGCACGGCCGTCTCTCGCACAGTCTTCTCGCCTCGCCGTGGTCGCCCACCTGCAGCTTGCTGAACACGTCGCTCATCAGCGTGCGCGGCGCAAGCGCCCCCCTTCTGTGGGCCACCAGCAGATACATCACCGTGGCGAGCGCCAGCACCGAGATGCCGGCCAGCACCCACATGAGATAACCTCCGCACTTCCATGCCTCAAGCAGCGTTATTCCCACTTCATTCATGACTTGTTGTCTCCGTTTCGCTTGTTTTAAGTTTCGTTTGTCCTACATGGTGAAAAGAGCGTCCATCTTCGCCTCGAACTCGGCGCGACGCTTCATCGTCTGCATCACGACAAGCGCTATGCGCGACTCGTAGATCCCGTAGTCTAGACCCGCCGTTGCACCCGCATGCGTCTTTGCCGCCACGGCGGCGTCAGGACTCTCCGAAGAAAGGGCCTCGAGGTTGTCGCGCACCTGATGGTACGCCTCGCGCCAGGGCGTGCCGGACGCAACCTTCCGGAGCGCCACGTCTGTCGCGAAAACGCCGGGAATGAAGCCCGCACGCAGTTTCGCCTCGTCCACTCCCATGCCACGCACGAACTTCGCGAGTATCCGCAGCGTGGTGCGCGTTATTGAAAGGCCCTTCATGTAGAGGCCCTTGCAGTCCTGCAGGTCGCGGTTGTAGCCGCCCGGCATCGCGTGCAGCATAGAGAGCGCCGCCGTGGCGAGGCCCAGCACCTGCGCCGTCTTGGAACGTACGAGCTCGAGGACGTCGGGGTTGTACTTCTGCGGCATGATCGAGCTGCCGGTACAGTAGGCGCGCGGCAGGGAGAAGTAGCCGAACTCCGGCATCGAGAAGAGAATCATGTCCTCGGCGAGTCGCGACAGAACGGACATCAGCTGCGCGAGAGCGGAAAGAAGCGCTGCCTCGTCTTCGCCGCGGCCCATCGACGCGCCGAACACGTTGTGCATCGGGCGCTCGAACCCCAGAAGGTCGCTCGTGCGCTTTCTGTCGAGCGGCAGCGGCACGCCGTATCCAGCGGCGCTGCCGAGGGGACAGGCGTCGTTGATCTTGTACGCGGCCTCAAGATTGGCCGTCTGGTCGAGAATCATTTCGGCGTGGCCAGTGGCCCACACGCCGACGGAACTCGGCATCGCGGGCTGCAGGTGCGTGCGGCCGACCATCGGCACGCGGTCGTGTGCGCGGCCGAAGGCAACGAGGGCAGATGCAAGGTCGGCAAGCTCGGCCGTCAGCGAATGGAGCTGGTCCTTGATGTGCAGGCGCACGTCAACGGCCACCTGGTCGTTGCGGCTGCGGCCGGTGTGGATCTTCTTGCCAAGGTCGCCTAGCGTCTCGGTGAGACGCGTCTCTACGGCCATGTGGACGTCCTGGTCCTGCTCGCGCACGACGAACGTCTTGTCGGCAACGACCGAGGCGAGCGCGGCGCGCACGCGCGCGGCCTCGTCCTTGGTGACGACGGGCGGCTCAACCGGCATCTCGGAGAGCATGGTCACATGGGCCGCCGTGCCAAGGCAGTCCCAGCGCACGAGATCCATGTCCAGCACCGGATCGTCGCCCACGGTATATTCGAGAACGTCAGGATCGACGTCGCCTGTTATGGTCTTTTCGGTCTTCATCTTATGGCCTTGTCCTCTTGTGGAGCGGACAGCGTCGTATTGCCGCTTTGACCGTTTTCATCGCGTCCGCCGATCAGCCGCGCCAGCTGATACTCCGCCTTGTCGAGAAGCTCGTTAAGCCTGTCTGCCGAGGCGCCGCGCGAGAGCATCACGAGGAATTCGCTGTACGCCTCCGACGTCGCCGCCATCTGCTGCCCGCGCCTCACGGCATAGAGCGGAAGCTCGCGCATCTTCACGAACGCGGCAGCGCGCACGGCCGCAGGACGGTCGGCGAGAAGCTTTATGGCGCGGCGGAAGGAGCAGTTCTGCGTGGCGGCGTCTTCAGGCTCGCCCTCCACGGGACGCACATCGAGACGCAGCTGGCGGCGGAAGTTCTTGATGTCCCATTCGCTCGCACGCCCCGGAGAGAGGACCGCGCGGGAGAGCCTGTCGAGACGCGCGTTGAACACCTGGCGCTGCTCTTCTTCCCCCTTCTCGCCCGTAAGGTCCGCAAGAAGTTCCGCCTGGCTCCACGCTCTTCCAGTCGTAAGCCCTTCAAGCGCGGCGCGAAGCAACTTGCGCTCCTTCATCCAGGCAACTAGGTAGCCAGCGTATACGGCGTCCTGCATCGTGGATATCTTGAGTTCGAGGCAGAACTTGGGGAATGGCGGCAGCTTGTGCTCGCTCCACTGCTCGAGCACGAAGCGGATGTCGTCATGCGCGCCGTCAG
>CAMIVJ010000135.1 GCA_946401765.1 uncultured bacterium
AAGATGGAGTGGTCGGGGAAGAACGTCACCTTGGTGCCCGTCTCGTCGCCGCACTCGCCCACGACCTCGAGCGGCTTCGTGACGTGCCCGCGCGAGAACTCGATGTGGTGGATCTTGCCGCCGCGCTTCACCTCCACCTTCATCCAGTCGGAGAGCGCGTTCACGCAGCTCACGCCCACGCCGTGGAGTCCGCCCGAGACCTTGTAGTTTGAGCCGTCGAACTTGCCGCCGGCGTGGAGTATCGTGAGCACCACCTCGATCGCGGGGCGGTGCTGCGTGGGATGCATGTCCACGGGAATGCCGCGCCCGTTGTCCGTCACCGAAAGCGATCCGTCGGGATTTATCTGCACGTCGACGAGCGTGCAGTAGCCCGCGAGCGCCTCGTCGATCGAGTTGTCCACCACCTCGTACACCAAATGGTGGTATCCGCGTTCGCCCGTGTCGCCGATGTACATGGCGGGACGCTTCCGCACGGCCTCCATGCCCTCCAGCACCTGGATGTTGGAGGCGTCGTAGTTGCCCGCCTGCGGGTTTTCGCTGTCGTTCGTTGTCGGCACTTCTTCTGACATCTTCTTCCTCGTTGAATGGTGTATATATTATATCAAATTTCGCGCGCGCGCGCGAGGGAAAACACCGAAACGGGTGGGCCCGCTGATTTTATGCAAAAATTCACTGGATCGCCCTCAACGACGCGGCCTTCGCTCGCCGTGCGCGTCACGAGCCGCGCCTCAGCCGATTGGAAATAACTCTTGGCTACGGGCTGTTGGCTATTGTCCCCTGATCGGCATGTCGCCTGAATGTCAGCTTGACCGATGCACCATCAAAGGCATGTTGAGATATCCGCACTATCGAATCGGGCAAGGAGACTTCCTTGAGCGAACTGCAGCCGGCGAACACGCCGTCCGGAAGTTCTTCAACGCCATCGGGAACAACCACCCGCTCCAGATTGGAGCATCCCGAGAACGCATCCCTTCCAATTATCTGAATGGTACGAGGCAGAATCACCCGCCACACGCCGCACCCTTCGAACGCACTGTTCCATATCTCGACAACTGGCAGACCGTCAACGTACTCCGGCACAACAGCATCGCAACAACCATCCTTTCCCGGCTCGCCGCTCTCACGCCTTAAGCCGTCCACATATCGCATCATGACAAGCCCCGCTCCGCGGCGGAGATATCTAAATCCGTCCATCTCCAGAAAACCACTCTCAACGATCTCCACGCCATCCACCCATCTTGGAACAACCGAGAGACGTTGCGCATCATATTTCAAGAGCTGCCTTGACAACTTCACGTCTCTCGGCTCGACCACAAACATGTCGATGCCAAAATCCAGTGTATCCATGCGGCAGAAATACATAAACTGGCACCACGATGGACATTTCAGACAGAGCCGCCTAAAAGGAGGAGTGCCTGGCTGGATGTTGCTGTTGTGCATAGTGCGACAGGAAAGACTTCTAAGAAAACCGCATGAATCATCAAGGTCGGGCAATATCACAAGGCCATCGGCCTTCTTTCCCTCTGGGAAGAGCGACACTTGAATGTCTCGTACCGGAACTCCTCCCAACTTCTCAGGCACGACAACAGTCCTTGCGTCGCCAAGATACATAAGCACTTGCGCGCTGCATTCATTCTCCTTCTCCCTTCTGTACATGAACCTGCGGCAGAGAAAGTCGCCGTCCACGAAAATCCCGTTCTCCGAGATCCCGTCATACGCATCGAAAGTGTGCAGCATGTTGCGCGAGATTTCCACTCTCCTTCTCCATGGCCCCCTCTGCCCTAGATCTCGGCTAAACCTCCCTCTCGCTTCCATATACCATTGCACCTCCACACGGGTCAAGTTCGTAGAACACCCGGCAAAGGCGTCGTCGGCCAGGTCAATCCATGGACGCGAACGCATCCGCAACTTCCAAGGGAAGACGACACACTCAAGTTTCGGGCAATCTGCAAAAGCCCTCTTCCCAATCGAAGCCAGATTCTTTCCCAAAACCACGGTGGACAGTTCCTTTGCCCCCTCGAAAACTCCATCCGGCACGTTAGTAGCATATTCTGAGATTTCCAGCACGCGTATCCCATCAAGCGAATTCAGTGAGTTAAGATGTGACGGAACAGCCACGCCACCACCTTCCATGCCGAAAAACAACGCCGTCTCGGAAGACATCTTGCCCAGCATGACCCTTCCACGCTGGCCAGCGGAATTCAACTCCCCCCCGGCGGCGCTAAATGCGCCCCATGCGGCAAGAGCGGCAATGGCGTATTGTTTCATAGCATTCCTTTCTCTTGCGAACTTCTACTTCTTCAAGGACTTGCGGAACCTCAGCAGAGCCTCGAGGAAGTAGTAGTCGCCATAGTTCAGGGGCGTGTCGACCTCCGAGTTCATGGGCTTCGCGCCCACGCCATGCTTGAGCAGCCAGTGGCCGTTCTCGGCGCCGGCGGAGAAATATTCTGGGGAGGCGAGCGTGGCAAGCTGCTTCACGGCGAAGTCGCGGTAGCTGGCGCGCTTCTCGGCGGGAACTAGATCGGCGAGTTCGAGGAGAGCCGAGGCCATGATTGCGCCGGCGGAGCTGTCGCGCTCCTCGCCGGGCGCGCCGTAGTCCCAGAACGGAATGCCGTCCTCCGGCATGTTGGCGTGGTTCATGGCGAAGTCGGCGAGCGTCTGCGCGAAGCCGAGGTAGTCGGCGTCGCGAGTCTCGCGGTACATCATCGTGAAGCCGTATATGGCCCAGCTTTGGCCGCGGCTCCAGGCGGTGAAGCAGCTGGCGCCCTGCCCGCGGCGGATCTCCTGCACGCGGCCGTCGGCCTGCGAGTAGTTGAGCACGTGGTACGTGCCGCCGTCCGCGCGGAAGTGGTTGCGCATGGTGACGTTGGCGTGCGAGACGGCGATTTCGTGGAAGCGCTTTTCGCCGCCCTTCGCGCGCGCCGCCCACTCGAGCAGCTCGAGGTTCATCATGTTGTCGGGGATGACGAGGAAGTTCTTCGCCTCGTCCACCTTGCCCCAACTGCGTATGAGGCCGAGGGAGGAATTGAAGCGCTTGGAGAGAGAGTTGGCTGTCTCCAGCAGCACGGCGTCGTACTTGTCGGTCTTCAGCATACGGCGCGCGTTGCCGAACGAGCAGTACATCATGAAGCCGAGGTCATGGGTGGTGATGAGCTTGGAATTGGGCGCAAGAAGCTCTGTCCAGGCCGTGGCGCGCTCCTTGAAGAACTCGTCCCCCGTGGCCTCGAAGAGAAGCCAGAGAGAACCGGCGTAGTGTCCGCACGTCCAGCCAGATATGCCGCGCATGTCGAGCTCGCCGCGCTTCATGCCGTGGGGATACTGCGCGGCGCCGTTCTTGCCGCCGTGCATCAGCGGCGTGGCGGCGGCGTCGAGCGCCTTGTAGTGCACAGCGGCCTTGGCGAATATGCCGGGCAGCGCGTCACGCAGCGCGGCCTCGGCCGAGGGCGCGGCGGACTCCTCCGCGTATGCGCACGCGACGCACGCAAGCGCTGCCGCCGCGGTGAGAAATCTGGCGTTGAGACATGCAATGATTCTATTCGTGTACATGGTGGCTCCTTTTTACTGTCTGCTGACAGTAGTTTAGCATTTCGCGCGAACTAGCACAAGAGCGCCGCGCAGTGCACCTCGATGCCCACGCCGGCACCAACGTCGTCCATGCGCTCGTTCGTCTTCCCCTTCACCGACACGGCGCCGATGTCAACGCCGAGAAGCGAGGCAAGACGCGCACGGATGGCGTCCACGTATGGACGCAGACGCGGCCTTTCGCAGATGACGGTGGCGTCGATGTTGCCCACGCGGTAGCCTGCAGCGCGCACTTCGGCCACCACGCTCGCGAGCAGCTCCGCGGAGTCTGCCCCCTTCCAGCGGACATCAGTGTCGGGGAAATGCGAGCCGATGTCGCCAAGAGCGGCGGCGCCGAGCAGCGCGTCGATCACGGCATGAATGAGCACGTCGGCGTCCGAATGGCCCTTTAGCCCGGGCGAATCCGGAATCTCCACGCCGCCCAGCATGAGCGGGCGCGTTTCGTCGAAGCGGTGAGAATCGTATCCAAATCCTATGCGCATGGGTGGTTGGGTAGTTGGGTAGTTGAGTGGTTGGGTGGTTGGGTGGTTGGGCGAGGGGGTCATTCTCGCTCTGATAGTTCGAGCCAGCGGGTTTCGGCGGCATCTAGCTCGGCGCGGGCCGCAGGCAGGCGCACCGCAAGAGCCGCGGCGCGAGAGGGATCCTTCGCGTAGATGGTTCCATCCGAAAGATCGCGCTCGGCGGCTGCTATCTCCTCCTCAAGCGCAGCGATCTGATCAGGAAGCGCAGCCAGCTCGCGGGTCTCCTTGTAGCTCAGTTTGCGCGCGGAAGCGGGAACGGCGGCGGCAGGCTCGGCGCGCGGCGCAGATGATGACGCCTCCTCTGCGGCGGCGCGTGCGGACGCCTTCAACATGCGCGCGGCCTCTTCGTACCCGCCCGCGCAGATGCGCACCGTGCCGTCACCTGGAAGGACGTATGTAGATGTGACCACGTTGTCGAGGAACGCGCGGTCGTGAGAGACCACGAGCAGCGTTCCCTTGTAGTTCATCAGCTGCTCCTCTAGAAGCTCAAGCGTCTCGACGTCGAGGTCGTTCGTTGGCTCGTCCATCACGAGGAGATTAGACGGCGCGAGAAAGAGCCGCGCGAGAAGCAGACGCGCCTTCTCGCCGCCGGAGAGCGCCTTCACCGGCGCGCGGGAGCGTTCTGGCGTGAATAGAAAGTCCTGCAAGTAACCGTACACGTGCTTCTGAACGCCGCCCACCGTGACGAAGTCGCGGTCCATCGCCACGATCTCCTTCACGGAAAGCTCGGGATCAAGACGGGAGTGAAGCTGGTCGAAGTAGGCGATCTCAACGCGCGTTCCCATCGTCACGCTGCCGGACGTCGGGGCGAGCGCGCCCGTGAGCAGTTTTAGAAGCGTCGTCTTGCCCACTCCGTTCTCGCCCACCACGCCGATGCGTTCGCCGCGCAGGACGTCCGCCGTGAAGTCTTTCACCACCGGACGCGCCGTCTCCTCGCCTGACGCGGCGGGGTATGCGAACGACACGTTCTCGATCTTGATCACGCGCTCGCCCGATGCGCCCGCGGTGTCGATCTTCAAGCTTGCCGTGCCAGGCGCCACGCGGCGGCGCGCGAATTCGAGGCGCAGCTGGCGCAACGCCTCCACGCGACCCTGGTTGCGCGTGCGGCGCGCCTTCACGCCCTGGCGGATCCACGCCTCCTCCTGCGCTAGCTTCTTGGCCTTCTTCGCCCAGAGAGCGGCCTCGTCGGCTGCAAGGTCGGCCTTGCGCTGCTGGAACGTGCGCCAGTCGCAGTTCCAGCCGGCCAGCTGGCCGCGGTCGAGATCATAGACGTATGTGGCTACGCTCCGCAGAAACGCGCGGTCATGGGTGACGAAGAGAAACGCCGTCTCACCGGAGCGGCGGATGTAGCTTTCAAGCCATTCGATGGATGCGATGTCGAGATGGTTAGTGGGCTCGTCGAGAAGCACGAGGTCTGGGCCGTCGGCCAGCGCGCGCGCCAAGAGCACCCGCCGCCGCATCCCGCCGGAAAGCGTGTTGAAGACGGCATCCGCCTCGAGCCCCATCTGCGAGATGAACTTCTCCGAGCCGGCGATTTCGCGCACAGTGCCTGGACGGTCGCTCGGCACCTCCTGCTCAAGGTAGGCCACCTTGAGGCCTGGCGCGCGTATTATCTCGCCGGCGTCAGGCTCGATGCGCCCGGCGATAACCTTCAGAAGCGTGGACTTCCCCTCTCCGTTGCGGCCCGTCACGCAGGCGCGCACACCGCTCTCCACGTTGAGCGAGACATCCTCCAAAACAGAGTCACCCCCGAAAGCGAGGGTGACGCCGTGCAGTGAAAGAAGATGACGAGCCACGTCTAGCTTACGCCGTTGGGCGCGGCGGCTCCTTGTGGCGGTACGTTATGCGGCCCTTGCCGAGGTCGTACGGCGATATCTCCACGGTTACCTTGTCGCCAATGGCGATCTTGATGAAGAATTTGCGCATCTTGCCCGAAATGTGGGCAAGCACCTCGTGTCCATTGTCCAGCTGGACTTTGTACATCGTAGCCGGAAGCACCTTGATCACGGTGCCAGTTACTTCTATCGCACTGTCGTCTTCTTTTGCCATAAGGTCTCTTTTGGGGTTAAAACAATGTGCAAATGATATCACACTAGCATCGCGCAGTCAATAGAGCCACGCGAAAAAGTTGAAATCAGAGCACATCTTCGGGGGCTTCAACCACGAACACAAGGTGGTATGTGCCCGCGCCGAGCATGGCGTGGTCGTGGGGACGATCCCCCCAGCTGTTGTCGCCGCCCACGCCCATCTGCGCGGCATCCACGTTCACCGTCACGCGGTCTTCCACCTTGAGGTCGATCTGGTGCTTGGCCTTCTCGAGCGAATGCTGCGAATACGGCCACGCGTTGAAGCCGAACGGCTGGTTGACCGCCGTGATCTTCACCTTCCTGCCGCCCGCTCCGGCGATCTCAAGCGACGTGCAGCCAGTGCGGTAGCCCTGCTCGTTGGGCTCCACGTAGTTGTCGGGGTTGAGGCGGTTGGCGGGATACTCTATCGTACCGGTCTTCGGATCCATCAGGCCCGAGACGAGCCCCACCTTGGCCATGAACTCGCCGAAGCGGCAGGAGGTGCGGCGGTCGCAGTAGTTCTCGTGCGGACCATACCCGCACCACTTCACGTCGGTGAAGTCCTTGGGCAGGGTGAACGTTACGCCCACGCGCGGAATGGGCGGCAGCTTGCGCCCCTTCTCGACGACGAGCGTGAAGTCGACGAGCTTCTTCCCGCCGCCGAGGTCCTTGACCTCGAGCGTGGACTTGACGCCTTCGGGCATCTTCTGCGAGGAGGTGGCGTCCTTCCAGACTCTGCACACATTCGGCATGTGCCAGCCCCAGTCGTTGTCGATGGGCGCGCGCCAGAGATTGATCGTGAAGGCGTCCGCCTTCGCGGCGCCCTTGGCCTTGGGCTCGGCGCGGGGCGTGAACGGCTTCACGAAAGTGTCGGTGGCGATGATCTTGCCGCCGCGCATGAAGGCGAAGTTCACGGCATCGCCGTCCGGGACGTTGATCTCCACGTCCTTCGTCTCGTCGGGGCCTATCGCCGGCATGGC
>CAMIVJ010000136.1 GCA_946401765.1 uncultured bacterium
GAACGCGCTAGACCTTGGCTCATATTTCATCTACCATCCGTACACGCCGAATCCCGACACCACCTACGAAAAATTCGTGCCGGGCCTGCGCAGGCTCGTGAAGTCGTACAGCGACGCGTTCGACATCATGCAGGGCGAGGTGGGGTGCCCGTCGCAGCTGGAGTTCGGCCACGCTCTGAACAACATCGAGTGGAGCGAGTACGCGCAGGCGAAGTGGCTATTGCGGCGCACGATAGGCGACGCGGCGCGGAACATCCCGTCGAGCGTGTTCACGATGATCGACCTCCAGTACACCTTCATGCTCCAGAGCTTCGGCCTCGTACGGTCCAACACGCTCAAGGAGTTTGTGTATCGGCGTCCGTCGTACTTCGCGATGCAGAACATCTTCGGCCTCCTCGACGACGAGGCGAAGCCTGAGAAGATCGTGGTGCAGCCGAACTTCAAGGTGACGAAGAGGTTTGATCCGCGCGACAACCGCAGGCGCACCCTCTCGTCAGTAAGATTCACGCGGCACGGCAAGATGCTGCGCTTCTGCTGGTTCTCCGATTCGCGTCCTTCATCCGAGCTCGGTTTCGACGCGGTGACTCTTCATTTTCCTGGAAAGGTCGTGGACCCCGTGTGGGTTGACATGATCACTGGCCGCGTGTTCGAGATCCCGGCGGAGAACGTGAAGCACGAGAAGGACTTCACGGTTCTGAGCAATATCCCGATGTGGGACTCGCCTGTGATGATCGCGGACAGGCTTGCCGTGCCGACCTCCACGACGTCGGCAAGAACCTTGTGAAGATGATGCTCAAGTCGAAGGGGCAGATGGCCAATGGACATGAAGATGTTTGGCGCTGTGTGCTTGCTTGGCGCGCTGAGCGCATCTGGCGCGGCGTATGACTACGCATCCGCGCCGGAGGCGCCGTTCAAGATGCCGGCAGTTCCCGTGTGGCGTGTGCCGCAGCGCGAGTTCCCGATCACGGACTACGGTGCTGTTACCGGCGCCGTCAAGAACACCTCGGCCTTCGCGAAGGCGATCGCGGCGTGTTCGGCGGCGGGCGGGGGGCGCGTGGTGGTGCCGAAGGGCGACTGGCGCACGGGCGCGATCCACCTGAAGAGCAACGTGGCGCTCGACCTGCGCGAAGGCTCGCGCATCGTCTTCACCGACGACCCGGCTGACTATCTTCCCGCAGTCCACACCAACTGGGAGGGCGTGGAGGCGATGGGCTACTCCCCGCTCATCTTCGCCTACTGCTGCACGAACATCGCCATCGTCGGCAAGGGGCGGATCGCGCCGGAGACTGATCTGTGGCGCAAGAAGTGGGACAACCGCAGCACGCCCATGCACAAGGCGTTCATCGCCACGCTCTACGACTGGTGCTCGATGGGCATCCCGCTCGAGAAGCGCGACATCACCCGCTTCCCCGGCTCCCACGCCCGCCCGCACCTCATCCAGATCAACCGCTCGGCGAACATCCTGTTGGAGGACTTCCTCATCCGCGGGTCGCCGTTCTGGAACATCCACCTGTTCCACTCCGAGAACGTCGTCGTGCGCAGGGTCGACATCTACTCGCACGGACACAACACCGACGGAATCGACATCGACATGACGAAGAACGTGATCGTGGAGAACTGCATCTTCGACCAGGGCGACGACGCGGTCATCCTCAAGGCCGCGCGCAACCACGACGCCTGGCGGCTCGGCCGCTGCACGGAGAACGTCGTCGTGCGCCACTGCACGGTGAGAAACGGACACGTCCTCATGGGCGCGGGCAGCGACGTCTCGGGCGGAATCCGCAACGTGCTGATGCACGACTGCCAGATGGTGGGGAACGTGAACAACGTCTTCTTCGTGAAGACGAACGAGCGGCGCGGCGGATTCGTGGAGAACATCTACATGAAGGACTGCACCGTGGAGATGCGCGGGAAGTCCGTTCCGACAAGCGTGGTGGGGATCGAGACGGACGTCCTGTACGAGTGGCGCAACCTGCCGACGTGGGAGGTGCGCGTGACGCGCATCCGCAACATCTGCGCGGAGAACGTCCGAGCACAGCGGGCGCGGCATCTCCTGATGGTCCATGGCGACGCGCGCGATCCCGTGGACGGCGTGACGCTCAGGAACGTGACGTGCGGAGAGACGACGCAGGAGGAGATTGTGGTCGTCAACGCGAAGAACGTGACGATGGACGGCAAGCCGGTCCCCTCGCGTCCCGGCAAGGCCCCGTCGTGGTGATTCGTGGGCTTGCGTTAGAATGTAAAATATGAGATAATTGTTTTACATCAAACTTGGCACCCGCCCCTGAAAGGACCCCACACCATGAGACTCACGAAAAACGCGTTGTCCCTTGCCCTCCGCCGCGTGTCTGCCGCAGCGCTTGCGCTATGTGCCGCCTTGTCGCTGCATGGTGCCACGTACACATGGACGGGAGGCGGCACTCCCGACGCCTCTGGCGCGTACGCATGGAACGACATAGCGAACTGGGGAGGCACTGGATACCCAATAGCCGGCGATGCCGCAGTCCTTGATTCGTCGGGATGCACGATCGCGGTGCCGTCCGGCGGCGCGAAGCTCTACCGCATCTACGCGGAGGCGGGCGAGTGGCGGATGACGGGCGGAACGCTTGAGATCACCGACGCAGCTCCGTTCTCGTCCAGTACCACCACATACGACAGGCGCGCAGCCCTCATCACGTTCGACTGCCCCGTCTTATTCAGCGCCACGGCCGACAAGACCGTTCTCAGCGGCAACATCTTCAACAACGCCGTCACGCTTGGCACGGCTGGACGCGCGTTCTTCATGAAGGGCGACGTTTCCGGCTCGTCCGGCCTCACCGTCTTTTCCGGCGCGCGCACCTACGCATTCGGCGGGAACAACAACATCTGCTGCGGCAAGAACGACGGCAATGCGGCACATGGTGGTGAAATGTGGATCAAGGACGGCGCAACTGTGCAGACGAAGATATTCTTTGATTTTGTCGGCTCCACCGTGACGGTCACGAACGGAACGCTGACCACATCGGCATCGGGAACTAGCCAGTCGATTGACATAGTGGGGTCTGCCATCCTGAACGTCCTGGACGGAGGCACTGTAACCTGCGCGGGAAAACTGGATTTCGGCCAGGGTGCGTCTTCGGCCCCCACCTTGAACATCTACGGTGGCACGGTCAACGTCAACTATTTCAATTTCAGAGTTGCTTCGGGCGTTCCCGCCGTCAACATCGACAATGGCGGCACGCTCATGGTGACCGGCAACATGGATTTCAAGAGTGGCGCTTCAGGTACCAGCATCAACATCGGGAAAGGTTCGCTCACGGTCGGCGGTACGATGACGCAGGGTAGTGTGCAGGTCATCAACTTCACCGTTCCCGCCGACCAGCAACTCGGCAGCGTGACGGCCGGCACCATGAAGCCTTCGACGGACGGCAACATGATCGCCATCGCCATTTCCGATGACACTCTCCAGAACGGCACGATCTACACGCTCATCACCGACAACTCCAAGACGCTTCCCCTCAGCGCGTACAATGTGCTATACAACGGAGCTCCAGCGTCGGAGAAGGGAAATCTCTTGCTTGAAGACGGCGTGCTGACGTTCCAGCCTGCGGCGTCCGCCGTCGTGTGGACTGGCGAGGGAGACGGCGTGAACTTCAGCGACGCCGCCAACTGGAACGGCGGGGTGCGTCCATTCGAGGGCTGCGCCGTCTATTTCCTCAGCGGCTCGGGAACGCTTGTGAACGACATGGCCGGGCTTGTTGTGCAGCGCATCCAGTTCGGCGCGGAGGCGGGCGTGTTCACTGTGGGCGGCAACGCGATCGTGGTGGACGGCACGGTGGTGAACAGAAGCGCCGAAGAGCAGACGCTGAACTGTCCGATTTCGGCGCCTGAGGGGAAGTCGCTGTTTCTCGACTTCTCGGAGGCGGTCGTAGCCTTCGCTGGCGGCGCCACGTGCGACATTGCGTCCGGCGTAAACGCGTTCAGCCAGACGCTCAAGGGTTCCTTCACCTTCACGCGCACGCAGCCGGAGGGCAACGTTGACAACGACATCTGGCCTACGACCACGTTCGTTGTGGCTCCAGGCTCCACGCTCAGCATTCCGGGAGAGATCTTTGTGCGCGACGGCCAGGGCAATCCCCGCTTCGTCGTGGAGGAGACTGCCGTGATGAACGTGGGCACGTACAAGTGCCGCGCTGCGTTCGCCACGTTCGACGTGAAGGGCACGCTGAACGTGGGCGTTCTCTGGGGATTCGGATTCTCTCCTGTCTTCACCACCGACACCTCCACCGGCACGGTGCGCGTTGGACAGGTCAGGTCAAGCGCCAACGGCTTCAGCACGCTGAGGGCGGCAAGGGTGGAAGTGGGCGAAGGCGGACTCACCGCGGAGGCGACTACGATCACTACGGCGCCCAACGTGGTCGGAATCCGGGTTGCCGACGGCGTGACGCTGGGGGCTACTTCCGACTGGGCCCTTGAATGCGCCGACGCGGCAATCACGAAATTCGCGCTGGACGTGCCGGACACGATTGTTCTCGCTACGGGAGGCAAGGTTGTGTCGCTTCGCGCACCCGTCACTGGAGGCGGCGTCATCTCGCTTGCGGAGGGTACAGTGCTCGATCTGACGGCCCAGACGTCGTGCGGGGCGACGATAGCGCCTGAGGCTGGATCGACGATGCGCGTGCTGCCCGTGCCGCAGATGTCGCTTGCGCTTGCGGCGCCTTCGGCGGGCGTCGCATCGATCGAGCTCGTCACGTCCGACGCGCTTCCCGCCGGCACCACGTTCACTGTGCTTGTGGATACCGGCCTTGCCGCTGCCGACGCGGCGAAGTTCCACGTGTCCGTGCCTGGGCAGGACGACGTGGAGGGCGAAGTGTCGATCGTCGACGGCGCGCTGATCTACACCGTGACGAGGAGCGATGCGGCGGCTGCGCAGCTGATGTGGCGGCCAAGATCTGCCGGCGAAACGTCGTGGGCGAACACGGTGGAGGCATGGGTAGACGCCGCCACAAGTTCGCGCACGGCGTACATCGGCTTCTCCGACGTTGTGTTCGACGGCGAGGAGGAACATCAGAGCGGCGAAGTCGCAGTGAACGAAGACGTGAACGTGCACGACGTCATGGTGACGGGCACGAAGGACTACATCTTCACGGGGACAGGACGCTTCCTCGGCGCTGGCGTATTCACGAAGGACGGCACAGGCACGCTCACGCTGGACGGTCCGTCGCTCACAGGGCAGGAGGAGATCAAGGTGAAGGGCGGCACGCTCAAGCTCGGCGACAATCTGCCGGCGAACGGACTTGGCACCTTGGGAACGGAGGGAAAGGTGACGATCGAGAACGGCGGACAGATCGACCTCAACTACACAAGCGACACGTCGAATCTCGCGGTGCGCAATTCGCTGCTGGCCGACAGCCTCGTGCACGCGGCGGGTGAGGGTCCGGACGGCGAGGGCGCGATCGTGAACCGCGGCGGCAGCGCAACGTGGTACGGAGCGCTTGGAAGGGTGGAGCTTGACGGCGACACCACGTTCGGAGGCGTCTCGCGCATCGACTTCCGCAAGGGCCTTGCCGGAATGACCTACGCGGAGCGTCCGTTCCTGCATGGTCCGGCGTTCACCGTCACGTCGAAGGTCATTCCGGTTGGCGGCAACTACGGTCTCTTCTTCTCCGGCGCGGACGTCGAGGTGAGCAACATCGTGGTGGAGGCTGGCGCCGCGGTGGGCTGCGAGGGAGAGGTGGTTTTCAAGGTGCCGGGCGGAATCGAGCTCAAGGAAGGCGCGCATTTCGACGCGTACGGCAACACCGTCTCGACGGGAGACTCGGGTGCTGTGCTCAAGGTGGGCGAAGGCGTGACAGGCGCGCTGCGCAACAACACTGGAACGGCCACGTTCAACCTGGGCATTGAGGTGGCATCGGGCGGCGTTCTATCCATCAACAACAACACGCTGGTGCTTGCCGGCGGAATCAGCAACGACGGCGAGGTCGTGTTCTCCGGCGGCACGCAGAACATCACGGCGCCTCTTACGGGCGATGGCGTGTGGAGGCAGACCGCAGGCACGGTAAACATCAACACGGGCGACGTTCCCGAGGATTTCCTCTGGAACCTCGATGGCGGCGTCGTCAACTTCCGTGCGGGCGCGCAGCTGGGGCAGAAGACTCCCGTGGTGGTGCAGGAGCCAGGCAGCGACATCGGTTGGGGCAACTACGAGGAGGTCAATCCCACGATGGGCGCGCTCAAGGCGAGCGGAGGCAGCTTCGGAGTGTATGCGGCGCTCAGCCAGAACCTGCCGCGCATCGACCTTGAGGACGCTGGAAGCGTGCGCTTCTACACCGACAACCTCGAGACGCACACTCGCGTCTTCGCGGGTGACTGGCAGTGCAGCGAGTTCTTCGTGGGCGGCTCTAGCAGAGGCGCGCACATGACGGCGTACGACGGCTTGCGCGTGAGAACGCAGTACTTCCACGTTGGCAACCAGTCCCACAGCGCGCCGCGCGCGATATACAGCCTCGAGGGCGGTACGCTGGAGGTCGGCGCGCCTGGAATAAAGGGCATGCGCTCGCAGTACGCGCCGCTCGGAACGTTTGCGTTCTTCAACAACGGCACGCTGCGCCTGAACGACGGTTTCGTGGCCGAATGGGGCTTCATCGGCGTGTTCGGGCGCGACTTCGAGGATAGACTCACGGTCGATGTGGGCGATGGCACGGCGTTCTACCGCTCGGCTCTCGGCGGCAAGGCGTCGGTGGAGCTGACAGGCACCGGCAGCTTCTTCACCACGCAGCCCTTCGCCAACTCCGACCTCGTGCAGGACTATGCGGAAGGGCACTGGAGCGTGGGCGCGACCACGAACGACCTTTCCGGCGCATCTGCGTTCGGCGCCGGTCTTTCCGTTGCCGACGGAGCGTTCGCGCGCGTGTGCATCCGCAACGACGAACTTTGCGAATGGGCGCACTACGGCACCACGGCATGGCAGTCGCTCTACACGAATGGATGCCAGGCCGCCTGGCGCATCGCCAACAACATGAACCATCTGCACTTGAAGCTTACCCAGGACGAGAAGGCGTACAGCAACCACAGCTTCGTGTACCGCGGGCAGTTCTACGTGGAGGAGGCAGGCATGTGGACGTTCGCTGGAACGTACGACGACCGCATCGCGCTGGAT
>CAMIVJ010000137.1 GCA_946401765.1 uncultured bacterium
GCCTCGTTCGCGAAGTCGCTGTAGCCCTTGATCGCGATGTTGGAGGAGCAGTCGAGCTGCGTCATGCCGCAGTCGAGCGCTCGGTTGCGCGACTCAGGCCTCTCGCGCGCCGTCACGATCATGCCCGTGTACGGCACAGAGAGGCGCATTATGACGAGGATGCGGCGGAACGTCTCGTCGTCGATCAGCCACGGGCTCTCCTCCGGCACCTTCGTGCCCGACGCGGGCTCGAGACGAGGGAAAGAAATTGTGTGCGGACCGATGTTGAACCAGCGTTCGAGGTCGCGCGCGTGGAGAATCGTCGCAAGCACCTCGAAGCGCCAGTCGCACAGGCCGTAGAGAACGCCGAGCCCCACGTCGTCCACGCCCGCCTCCATGCAGCGGTGAAAGCAGGTGGTGCGCCAGTCGTAGTTGCCCTTCACGCTCCAAGCCGGATGCATCTGCTCATACAGCTTGCGGTTGTACGTCTCCTGGAACACCTGGAACGTGCCGATGCCCACGCCGCGAAGCACCTTGAGGTCGTCGATCGGCAGAGGGGCGGCATTCACGTTCACACGGCGTATGCCCACCTTGTGTCCGCTCTTGGGGGCCGGCACCTGATGGCCATAGATGGTCTCGATGGTCTCTGCGATGTATTCGGTGGAGGTCTTGGGGTGTTCGCCATAGACGGCGATGAGGCGCTTGTGGCCGATGCGGCCGGCTAGCACGTCGATCTCCTCGCGCACCTCGTCCATGGTGAGAATGCGGCGCTTCTGGTGGTCGTTGCCCTCGCGGAAGCCGCAGTACCGGCAGCCGTTCACGCAGGGATTGGCCACATAAAGGGGGGCGAAGAACACGATGCGGTTGTCATAGACCTTCTTCTTGATGCGGTCTGCCGCTGCGCGCATCTCCTCGAAGAGGCCGGGATCCGTGACGCGCATGAGGGCGGCAGTCTCGGCTATCTCAAGCGTCTCGCAGGTGGACTCGCTCTTCGCGATTATCTCGCGGATGCGCACAGGATCCACATCCTTCGCGTCGGCCTCGGCGAGGGTACGGTTGATGAGGTCTTCGTCGATGAAGTGGCGTCCGCCGGGGAGATACTTGTCGATCTCGGACTTGACTATGAAATGCTCCCGGTAGTCCTGTTCGTCCTTGAAGTGGCGTATGCCGTTTATTGTTGCCATGTCTATTCAGCCTTCTTTCGTTGGCGGAATATTATACCACAAAAAACCAAAACGCACTCGCCATGGCAACAGCGGCGACGTTTGGCGGCTCGGCGGCCAGGTCAACCGCCTAGCCGCCAAACCACCATACACGCGCTAGCGCACGTACAGGACCATGCCGCCGGGCGTGCGGTTCATGAGCGCAAGGCGGCCCCTGAAGACGCCCAGCGAGAACTTCGACGAGTAGTCCTTCTCGCCGCCAGTCACGCTCACCTCCACGTTGGCGAGATCGGTGTTGACGAGGCTGGGCACCTCTGCGTCCGTGAGGAAGTAGGCGGAGCATACGGGCTTCGCGTCGAACGCGGCATTGATCTTCTTCAGGCCGAGGAACGTGTCGCGCGAAGGAGCGGCGAACTTAGCGCATGCAAGCTCGCGGTTGTTGTACTTGCCGTTCACTTCCCAGCTGTTGCTGTCGCCCGCGAAGGCGAACGAGCCGTCAAGCGTGCCCGTGCCCTTCAGCGTGCCGAAGATCGGCATCGCCATCGTGCCGCTCGACGTGAGCGAAGAGCCGGCGCCGAGCTCGAGATCCTTGTAGATGCCCGAAGGCTCCAGCACGGCGATGTCGCCCAGCGTAGCCGCGAGCTTCAGGTTCGTCTCGATCCACTGCTTCTCCGTGGAATCGTCCGGGGCAACGTAGCTGAGCGTCCAGTACTTGTTCTTGTCGTTGTTGGGACCGTACCCGCCCGTGTTGTCGCCCACGCGCGCCTCCCAGCGGTGCCAGCCGGGCGTGAGCGTGACCTTGGCGTTCGTGGGATCGCCCCAGCTGCCCACGTTGATCAGCGTCACGCCGTCGATCACGAGCATCTTGTAGTCGTCGTAGTGCATGTCGAACGACCACTCGCCGCCCTGGTTCTCCTCGACCTTGAACCAGCCCTGGAATCTGTTGACTTTCTTGTTGTTGAAATACCCGGTGCTGTCGGTTCCGTCGTTTCCGTGGCGGTGCATGTACTCGACGGACCCGAGGCACTTGATGTGCGTCCAGCTCTCGGTGGTAGCCCAGTTGTCGTTGCCGTTCTGCCAGCTCCACACGCAGGCGTTGACGCAGGGACGCATCTGCAGCGTGGCGTCGCCGCCGAGCGAAGCACCCGGCTTGAAGGTTGTGTAGTCGTTGCCATTGTCGGACGAGCTTTCGCCGATGACGAATCCGAACGATCTGCTGTTGTCCTTCCATCCAGTTCCGTTCGCGCCGCTTCCGCCGGTGCAGTCCTCGAATGCAAGGGTGAACTTGTGCCAGCCGGCGGCGAGCTCAACCGTTCCGCGCGCCGTGGCGCACTTGCTGGCGCTCTTGCACACCTGAGCGCCGTCCACGTCGAAGCGGATCCAGTCGTCATAGTTGCCCGCGAACGTCCACTGGCCGGCCTTGTCCTCCGGCACATAGAACTCGCCGCGCGTGGCGATCGTCGTATAGCGGCGGATGGGATTGCTGCCGTAGTTCTTGTTGGCGAAGGTCCAGAAGTCTGCCGATGCGTACGGATAGCTCCACGCCGTTTCCGTGACCTGATCGATCACATATCCCGCGACGGCGTATGGATAACGCTCGTCGGAGTACTTCGCCACCTGCGCGTTGACGCCGTCCGCGAGCTTGATGCCGCCCGCGAATGCTGAGGTGGCCCGCAGGTCGTTGCCCTCAGTGTTCTCCACTGTGAGCTTGCCCAGCAGCGCGCCCTGCATCTTGTCGTCGTCCGTGCGGCTTCTCGTGAAGTTCGCCGCGCCCTTGATCGTGAGGTCGCTCGCGCCGGAAAGGCCCTGGTTCCAGTTCACATAGTAGCTGGCGAGATCAAAGGTGACGCTGCCGCCAAGCTTGTCGTAGCCGAAGAACACGGGGTAGCCCACCGCGCCGCCCCACGCGCCGTTCACGTTCACGAACTCGCCGTCCTGGAGGTCAACCTTGGTGACGCCCGGCACGCGATGTCCGTTGAAGCCGCTTGATCCCATTTCGAACCTGCCGCCCTCCAGTGTGACCCAGTGGCGTCCTTCCGTGGCGCCAACGCCGTTGCCGTAAGCCCAGGAATCGGGGCTTTCCGTGTCGTCGTCGTTCGTCGTGATGCCCTTCACCTTCAGGACGGCGTTCTCACGCACGTACGTCTCGGTGCGCGGGCTGTCGTATCCGGCGAACATGACGATCCCCGAAGCGTCGAGCTCGCCGCCCACGTCAACCGTGTGCACGGACACAACCGCGGGATTCTGGCTCCAGCGGCCCACATGGAGTTCGCCGGTCACCTTCACCTTTGCACCGGGATCGATCACGATGCGGCCATGCGCGGGACCCTTTCCAGAAGAACCATTTGTGCTGAGGTGCATATTCTTCACAGTCAGGTCAGAGCCCTCCTTGAGACGGAGGTCACCGGCGTTGTTGATCGTGTATCCCAGATTCAGCTGCGCGATGGAGCCGACCATCGTGAGCGCCAGTCCGTACTCGGCGTTGTTTCCAGGTCCGTACACGTAGGTGTTGCCGGCTGTCTGGTTCACGTTGATCACGCCCTGCACGTCCATCATGCCCACAGCCTGCGGACGAATGTCGATCGCGCCGCCGGTGGACGTGATGTTGATCTCGTCGAACTGCGGCCCCGTTCCGCTTCCGGTCATGAAGCCGAACGAGCCGCCGGTGTGCGTGACGTTGATCTTCTTGGCCTTCGACCCCTCCTTCATGAAGAAGCCGCCTGCCGTGTGCGTCAGCGTGATGTCGGACTGCGCGTCAAACCCGTTTGCCAGATACGTGTTGCCGCCCGCAATGGCGAAAGTGCCCACGGTCGTCTCTCCGGAGATGTTGTGCGTTCCGTTCTCCACCCTGACCTGCCCGCCGCCGAGAAGGCCCCCGTTGTAGTTGACGGTCGATCCGCCCTTCATCGTAAACGTTGCACCTTCCGCGACATTGACGACGCCATTGATCGTCGTGGTGCCGCTCTCGGCGGAGAGCGCGCCGCTACCAGCGCCCACGATGAGCGGAGCCGTCGCTGGATAGGTGGTCGAATAGCCGTGCAACGTGCCGTTGTCGAGCGTGATGCCGCCAGGCACGTTGATGGTCGCCGATTCTGGACGGAACACGCCGCCTTCCGTAACCAGGACGGATTCGACGTCGATCGGCAGGCTGATGAGGCCGAAGTAGCCCGTGTTCTTGATTGTGAGCGTCTTCCCGGGGCCGAATATGCCGCCAATCGACGTGGCGGCGGTGCCGCTGCGCCCGCGCACGTCGAAGCGGTCGAGGCCGCCAATCGTCGCGTCATCCGCAAGCTCGATGCGGCGGAATGACGACGACCACGACGCATTGTGCGTCGTGCGCCCGTCGAGCGAGTCGTTCACGATCGCGCCGCGTCCGTCCGGACCCGCGCCCGCGATCACGAACGTCTTGAGCTGCGTCGTCTCGAGGCGGATGTTCGCGTTGTCGCCTGCCGTGTTCGTGCAGTTGAGGTTGAACTGCGCGCCGTCGAGAATCGTAACCTTGCCGCCGCCCGTGCCGCTGTCGGTGCCGAGCGAATAGAGGCCGGCGTCCATGCCAAGCGTCACCTTGCCTTCGGCGATCTCGAACTCCTGCGCGCCGAAGTTGACACCGTCGAGCGTGAGGTTGCCCGTGCCCCTCTTCGTCACCTTGCCGAGTCCGCCAAGAGTGTTCGTGCCGCCAAGGACGATGTCGGAGGCCGTGTCGATCGTCACATTGCCCACCGTAATGTCTTCATCCACCGTCACCGTGGCGGCGGCCGCGTCGATCGCGCCCTGGAAGACGGCGTTGCCGCCCGCCGCGAACGGCGTCTTGCCCGTGACGCCCTCGGTTGTCCACGCCGCGACGGCCGTGGACCACACGGCCTCCGCCGCGCTCTCCGCCGCGTAGACGAACGTCGTTCCCTGCGTGGCGGAAGAACCTTCCGCCGAGAAGGCGAGATTGCCCGAAGGCGAGATTGAGAGCGTGAGATCGTCGCGCCCCTCCACCGCGAACTTCGCGACGTCCGCCGCCGTCAGCTGCGCGCCCGAGGAGAGCTCGTACACCCTTCCCGCGACGGGATCGCCCAGAACCTTGATCTTCGCAACGCCGCTCGCAGGCGCCACGAGCGCGCCCATGCGCCCCTGCAGCAGGCCACCGTCGAAGTTGAGCACAATCGTTGCGCCGTCTGCGGCCGTCGTGGCATTGGCGATCGTGGCCATTGCGGGATTGGCCAACTCAAGAGTCGCACCGGATGCGATGGAGACCGGACCCGTGCCAAGCTGTCCGTTCGCCATAAGGCGCACCAGGCCCTCCTCGATGACAGTGCCGTTCGCATACTGCTTCACATGATTGGAGTTGCCGTTGAATGTGTCCGTCATCACGAGCGTGCCGGCGCCAGTCTTGCGTATCGTGCAGGCCGTGCCGGAGAAGCCGGTGCCGTACGTGACGGTCTTCCCTTCCGGCACGTTGAACGTGATGGTGACGGGAATTGAGTTGTTGCAGCCGATGCCCCAGTCGTAGGCATTGCCCGACCGATAGACGGCAATGACGTCGAAATCGTCCATCGCGGTGATCGTGGTGTCGACCTCAAAGCGCCAGAGGTAGTCCTGCGTCACGCTGCCGATTCCGCCGGAGCCGACGATCAGGTTGGGGATGAGCGACTGCGCGACGGCGTGTTCGGCTTTCGCGATGCGCTTCGCCTTGACAGTGCCGATGTTGCCGCTGCGGCCGAAATGCGACACGTCTGCAGCGGAGCTAGGCCGCGTGCGCACGATCATCTCCTCGGTGGCTTCAAGGGTGCCGTCGATGTCGATGTCGCCGCGGTCCCAGCCGTTCGTGACCGTGGTGAAGCAGGCATAGCCGCCAGCGTCGACGCGCAGAATGCGGTGGTGGGAGGTCTGGAGTCCGCTGAAGTTTTCGCCGTGCACGGTGGAACCGCTGGGAACAATCCACGGATAGTCGCCCACGTTGCTGACGATCCAGTCCTCGGTGAACGTGAAGTCGCCCTCCAGCGTGCGCGCGAGCGCGGTGCTGGCGGCGGTGTGCATCGCGTTGTCGGGGTACGTCGCAGTGGCGCCGCCGGGGAACTTCACCGAGCCGGTCTTCTCGACGTAGTACGTGCCGGCGAACTGAACGGGGCAATTGAACGTCACATCGCCCTCGCCCTTGTTGGATATGGTTCCGGTGGTGAGAGTGGCGGAGCCTCCGAAGCTAGTGGCCGCAGCGGCGTTCAGCGTGACCTTGCCCACGGTGGTGGCGGCGTCAACGGTGATGCTGGCCGCGGTTTCGACCACGAGCTCGTCGTCTGCGGTGAACGCGCCTGCGGGCGCGGGCGTCCAGTTGGCCGCGGCGGAGATGTTGCCGCTCGCGCCGCCCGTCCAAGTGTAGACGCTCTTGGCCGCGGGGCCTGCGATGAACGAGCCGGACTGGTCATTCGTCAGAAAGGCGTTGTTGACGAGATCATAGACGCCGAGCGCATCGTCTGAAAGGCGCTTGGCGGGCACAAGGTCGAGGCGGAGCGTGTCGCTGGAATTGCGCAGCCGGAACGTATAGAGGCGGTAGGAGCCCCAGTTTGTGACGTTGTCGCTGATGTTCTTGCCGTGAGAGGCGAAGATCACAAGCTCCGAGCCGGCGGTGTAGGAGCCGGTCTCGCCAGCCGAGACGCTTGCCAGCTGTGCGCCAGTCATGTCGTTCTTCACCACCACTACGCCTGCGCCATAGTCGGCCTCAAGCGAGTAGCGCGTGCCCACCGCGAAGATCGCCGCGCTGGCGGTCTGCTTGCCGTTGCGGTCGTAGCGCAGAGTGTTGCCTATCATGAACGCGGTGAACTGCTGCTTGCCGTCTGCACGCGAGCACCAGAGGTTCTGGTTGCCGCTCACGGTCGTCGGCTGCCAAGTCATCTCGACCTTGTCGTCCCATGCAGGCGTGAGGCCGGTCTTGATCCGGCACTGTCCGCTCGCCTGGATGTATTCAAGCTGCTGGTATCCGTCGGGCAGCGCCGCGAATGA
>CAMIVJ010000138.1 GCA_946401765.1 uncultured bacterium
CTTCTCGCCGCCGCCGTAGCGCTGCTGGTTGGCGAGGGGATACTGGCCGAGGTCGTGCGGGGCGAAGGGCCAGGGCCAGCGCGGATGCGAGGCATACACGAGAACAGGCGCGAGCATGGCGCGCATGAGCGTGGGGCTTGCAAGAAGCATCTGAGGCGACTGCGGATAGAGAATGTCGACGGTGCCGATGCAGCCGTTGGAGTCCTGCTCCTTGGAGAAGTAGAGCGGCTGGTTGTTGCGGTCCGCCGCGAGCTTGCAGGCGGCGAACGTCTGGCGGTAGGCGAGGCTCGCGAGCTTCGCGTACTTCTCGCCGCCCACCTTCACGAGGTCGGCGTAGAATTCGGCGTCGAAGGCGTCGAGGCGCTTCAGGATCGAGGCGCGCTCGGCCTCGGCCTTCTCGAGCATGGCGGTGAAGGAGAGCCCGTCGCGCCGCCACCAGGCGGGAAGGTCTTCGCCGAAGAACTGGATCGCCTTCACGTCGTCGTAGGCGAGAAGGAAGTGCGCTTCGCCGGACTGCGCCGCGCTTGGGCCGACGAGCCACGCATAGCCCCAGTCGCAGCGGACGTGGTCGCCGCTGTACGAGAGCGGACGCTGCTCGACGCGCCCGATGGACATCGCGGGAAGTCCAGCCACCGTGCAGCGGTTGGTGACCATCTGCGCCCTGTCGTTGTTCGTCGCGAGGGCGGGGGAGATGGCGGCGTTGAGCTTCCACTTCTTCGCGCCCTCCACGTATGCGGTCACGTATGTGACGGGGCGCGAAAAGACGTCAAGGTCGTCCGTGAGCTTCGCCGTGGAAAAGACGAGCGAAACTCTTAGGCCGTTGCCCGCGAAGGCATAACGGGTCTGGAGCGGACGCACCTCCACGCCCGTCTGCGGCAACGCTGGAATGGCCTGCGGTTCAAAACCACAGAGACGCCACGTCTTGCCATCGGCAGTGAGGGTGATGGAGATCGGCTGCTTCGCGCCGGTCCAATGCGTCGTCTCCCTCTCCGTGAGCGTATCCGCCGCGCTCCACACGCTGAAGAACGGGTCGCACGACACTAGCGGCACGGCCGGCGGACGAAACGCCGCCACCGCGGGAAGCGCCACCAGCACTGCCATCTTGACCAAGTTGAGTCTGTTCATTTTTCTATTCCTTCGTAGTTGAAACATTGGCGTATATTATACCATACAAAACGCCAACCGTGGCGCCATGAACGAAGGAATGGTCGGACTGGCGGGGATCGGACCCGCGACCCCAACATTAAAAGTGTCGTGCTCTACCAACTGAGCTACAGTCCGCGAATGAAAACGGCGCATAGTATACATGATTCTAGGCCGATAGGCAACTAGAAAAGTTACCATGGCGGCCGCGTGGCCATCTCCACGCAGCTCTTCGGCGCGAAACGGTCGGACGCCGCGTAGTCCACGAGGCCGTCCAGCAGCGCGGCCGCCTCGGGCGTCTCCGCGAGAAGATTGAGCCCGAACGCCATCAGCGCCTTGCCGGAGCCGACGTTCGCCTGCGCGAGATAGAGGAAGCACATCTCGCCGCCTTCGCCCACCATCAGCATGTCGTCCTGCGCAAGGCCCGCGTACGGCATCGGCTTGCCGGTCTGGAGGACGAGACGGAAGAGGAGCGGAGATAGGACGCCTTCGTGCGGCAGCGCGGCGAGCGCGGGATGCTGCGCGAGGGCCGTGCCGACCTGGCGCCCCATCCACCACCAGCCGAGCGACACGTTCGGCTTGCCTTCAGTGCCCGCGAGCGTGACCACGCGCTGTCCGCGCGCGAGCGCCTCGGCCGCAAGCGGCGTGCCGTATTCCGCCACCACGACCTTCGCCCGTGCGGCAGCTTCGGGCGCGAGCAGATTCGCGTAGCGCTTCTCAAGCGCCGCACGGAAGCGGGGCGCCACCGCGATGGCGCTGCCGTCGCGCAGCGCGCGGCGCGGGAACACCCAGAAGTCCCAGCTGTTGGAGACGCCGCCGAGCGTGGCCGTGAGCGTCGCCTTGGCGGGCTTCGCGACGTCCGGGAAGGCGATCTTCGCCGTCGTCACCTTCCGCGCCGGCCCGAGGGGAATCTCATCTGCAACGGGCGAGACGCCCGTTGCCCCAGCAATGTCAAGCCGCCATTCGAGCGAAGCGCCCTTCAGCGGGGCGTCGTAGTTGGCGAATAGGAAGTCGGCGTCGAGCGTGTCGCCAGAGGCGAAGACGCGCTTCGTGTCGGGCACGTCGAGGAGCAGGCACGAGGGGCTGTTGAACTGCGCGAACTCGGCCGGCGTGAACCCGCCGCGCTTCGGTTCCCAGAACGGGCTGAAGAGGCCCTGCGCCGTGTAGGTGCTGCCCTGCTCCACCACCACGTCAACGATCGTCCAGAAGATGTGTCCATCGCAGTACGGATCGGCGCGCGCCGCCTCGATGCCCTGTTTCTGGTAGTGGCGCTGGAGCGCGTTCTGCGCGTCCTGCAGGCGGTCGCCCCAGGTGTGGTCGAGGCCGAACTTCGCGAGCCAGTCCGCGCGCCCCTTCCGCGTGGCGGGCGGCATCCACACGCCCGTGTAGAGCGCCTCGTCGCGCGAGTCGCACTTTATGCAGAGGTTGAGGTATTCGTGGGTGACGAACGGGCGCTCGGGGTTGAACGAGCCGCGCGGCCACGGCTTGATGGGGCCGCCCAGGTAGTCGGCCGCCTCGGGCGGGTTGATCCAGTCCACGTGACAGTCCTGGTTGATCTTCAGGCGGTCGGGATCCATCGCCTTCACGTAGGCGTGCAGGCGCGCGTCGAGCGTCGGGCCGAACGAGCCTTCGTTGCCCATGGAATAGACGGCGAAGGACGGATGGCGGCGGAAGTGCTCGTAGAGCTCCGTCACGTCGCGCTTCGGATCGAACGCGAATCCCTCGACGGGCATGTCGCTGTAGTACGGCAGCTCGGGCTGGATCATGATGCCGAGCTCGTCCGCCGCCTCGTAGTACTCGGGCAGCTCCGTGTGCGTGTGCAGGCGCACGAAGTTGAAGCCCGCCGCGCGCGCCTTCGCGAGATGCGCGCGGTGAAGGTCGCGGTCGGGCGGCGTGATGCCCGTGATCGGATAGACATGGTCGTCGCCGAACCCGCGTACATAGAACGGCTTGCCGTTCAGATAGAACTCCTTGCCTCGCACCTCGAACTTACGCACGCCGAAGCGCTCAAGCCGCGTGTGGACAACTTGCCCGCTCTCCACGAGGTCCACGCGCGCCGTGTAGAGGTTGGGATGTTCCGGCGACCATGGACGGAAATCCGCAAGCGGAAGTTTAACAGTTTGAGAACTTGAGGGTGTGAGAGTTTGTTCTAAGACATTGCCGTCAATTGTGACGCGAAGCTGGTAGGGCGCGCTCGCCGAGCGCGCCGCAACGGGCGATACGCCCGTTGTCCCAGTCACGCTCACGTGCACCTCGGCCGCCTTCTCGTCGAACAGGCCGCGTACCCAGGCGTCGTCGATGAACGTCTGCGGCGTCGCCTCGAACTCCACGTCGCGGTAGATGCCGCCCCAGCGGTGCATGGCGCTGAAAAGGCCCTTGCGGGACGGCACGTCGTTCTTCACCTGCGCCACGACCGTCGCGTTCGAACCGGGCGTCACGAGGTCCGTCACGTCGTACTTGTACGTGCCGCAGTAGTTGTCCACGAGCGCCACCTGCCGGTCGTTCACCCAGAACCAGCCCACGGACTTCACGCCGCCGATCTTCAGCCAAACGCGCATTCCCTTCCACGCGGCGGGTATCTTCACAGTCTTGCGGTACCAGCCGCTGCCCATGTGCTTGTGGCGGATGGGCTTCGCGTTGTGGTCGCCCTTCTGGTCCCAGCTGTCGCCCATGCCGGGCGCTCCCACGCCCTGCGCCTCCCAGCAGGCGGGCACCTGGATCGCGCGCACGTCGGGCCATGCCTTGGTCTTGTAGAACGGTTTCCAGATGCCGTTCCGCCCGAGGTTGCCGGCATGCGGCGTGAACTCCCACTCGCCATGCAGGGAGACGATGCTACCCGCCTCGTTCCCCATCACAGGGTTCACCACGGCGGGGTGCGCCTTGCGCCCACCCCACGTGAAATCGCCCTCCGCCTCGGGCATGGTGGCGGCAAACGCGCCTATGGATACGAGCGCGACCGGCACTGCAGACGCCGCCAATGCCACCGTTGCATTCAAGAATTCTTTTCGCGTCATGACTTATCCATTCCGTTTTAGCCTATTCACGTCCACGGTCACCTTGCCGTCAATGCGATGGCCGACGGCCACTTACGCGACGGCCATCCGAAAGCGCAATGTTCTCGAACGAGACTTCCTTCCATTCCGGAGGACATCCCCTGAAGAACTCGGTCTTGCCGTTCACCTCGTGCGCCATCATCTCCATCACGGCGGCGCACGCCGAAAGGAGGCCGTCCATGTCGAGAATCTCGTGCCCGACGTGCCGACCATCCTTCCCGATGTTCGGGCGCCCTACATTGCAGAATCCAGGCTTCCATACAAAACATCTCGGCGCATGGCCTGGATTGGTGAAATACTCGTCGAAGTCGTGCAGCAGCTTCACCGCCTGTTCGGCGCGGCCGGCGTGGATGTTCAGCACCGCCGCCCATGGCACGCACCAGCCAGTCCATGCGGAAGTGCCGCGCTTGTCCCAGGTAGCGTATGTCTTCTTCACGGTCGCGGCGGTTGCCGGGTCGGCGAGATCGAAGATGTCGAACGGGAAGAGTCCGGCGAGATGCGAATGGTGGCGGTGCGAAGCGCTGAACGGACGGTTCTCAAAAAGCATGATGCCGCCCTGCGCATCGTCGATCGCGGCGAGCGGCAGGCGCTTCTCCACGTCGAGCCACATCGGGTCGGGGTTTTCGCCCAGCATCGCGGATGCGGCGATCAGGTTGCGGGCAAGACGGTGCGCGGCGGCGAGCTGGAAGCTTGGATTGCGCCCCACGGCGGTCTCGAACGTCGCGCCGCCCCATTCTGGCGACGGGCCCGTGGGGAACGCGAGGCCGCCTTTGCCGTCTTCCGTCATCATCGCGCGGTAGACGCGCATCGCGCCCTTCATGAAGTCGTAGGCGTCGCGGCGGAGGAAATCGACGTCGCGGGAATATTTCACATAGCGGAACATCATGTCGGCCACCCATGCGGTCGAGCCGTGGTCGATGGTGCCGGTCCAGAACCCGCCGATGTTCACGCCGCGGTCATCGACCGAGTGCGGCAGCACGTAGCCATCGACGTCCGCGAACTTGCGGGCGTTGTCGCGCAGAAGCGGCTTCCAGCCAAGCACCATGCGGAAGAGCGGCATCATGTTCGCGAAGTGTCCGCCGCGATAGGCGGGCGCGTAGCATTCCTGCACATTGATGTTGAAGTGGTAGTCGCCGCTCCAGGGGGCGATATAGTTGTCCTCAAGCCAGGCGCCCTGAAGTCCGCACGGAACGCCGTCCGGATCCGTCATGCAGCCGAAGCAGTACATGCCGTAGTCGAAAAGCCCCTGCACCACGGGATCTGGCACCTTCACACGCGCGCCCTCCGCCCAGAACTTCGCCCAGTGCTCCGTGGATTCGGCACGAACCTGCGCAAATGGTAGGGTCACGCGTCCCGCGTGACCGCGGGCGAGCGGGACGCTCGCCCCTACCGAATTTCCCCTCCACGTCCGCACTGACAGCTCCCCGCCCTTCAACTCATACGCGAGCGTGACGGATTCATCGGCGGGCAATTCCCACGTGAAGCCGTCCGTCGTACATCTCGCCGGCTTGAACCTAAGCGGTTCAAGGGCCTTCTTCACGTTCGTATGCGCCATGCAGTGAACCGCCTTCGCTTCGCATGCGATCCCGTCGGGCAGCTTCAGCGCAAAGACGCGGCTCTTCTTGCTCATGGCGAGTTCCGCGCGGTTGGTGCGCCCGCCGAGGGCAAAGTCAATCGTGCCAATTCCCGTCTTGACGTCAAGCGCGCCGCGGAGAAGCGTAGCGCCCGGGATCTTCACCTCCACGCGGCCGAGCGGCAGCATGAACGGATTGCGCGGCTCGCCCGGAGGAGTGACCTTGGCGAAGAGTCCGAGAAGGCGCGCCTTGTCCCTTTTGAGAATCGCATCGGTTATGTTTGTGTAGCTCTGCGCGTTGGTCCATGCGTAGCCGCCGCGGTGGTCCCAGAGGTCGGCGCGCCCCACGGTGAGCTTAAGCGTGTCGCCGCCGCCCCATGCGAGAACGCCCGTGACGCCGTCCGCAAAGCGCATTCCCTCCTGAGGCGTCTCGTCGCCCGTGGGGAAAATCCATTCAAGCGGCTTCGCCTTCTTCTCCACGAGGGCGCTCCAAGTGTTTCTGCGCAGGATGGACGGATCGAAACTATAGTCGCAGCGCTCGCCGTCGAGCCAGATGCTTGTGTTGCCGTCTTTGAGCGTGGCCACGAGGCTCTGCGCGCGGCCGATGGCGAACTGCCTCTTGTGGTCGCCCACGCGCTTGCCGCAGCAGTAGAATCGTGGACGGTCGGGCCATGTGTCGATGAGCCAGCCGTCGCAGCCGCCCGTCGTGTTGTCGATGAGGCGGCCGCCGGTCTTGTTGAGGATCACGCGGCAGGCGAAGGTGAAGCCCTGCGAGTAGTCCGCCTTCTTCACGGCGTCGCACTTGTCGCCGGGCGTCGGCACGCCTTCCCACACGAGGCCGTCCCGCGCGATGGACGCTGCGCCGTCCGCGCCTGTGGAATACGCCGCAGCCTCCGCGTCCGAAATCGCCCGCGAGTATATCCGCGCGTCGAGGAAGCGTCCGTCGAGCTTGTAAGTGCCTTTCGATGTGATGCCGAACGACACGGGCAGCTCCTGCTCAATCGGCATCTGACCGGCGGCGAACGCCGTTACGGCACACATCGTCATGATGACGGCCGTCTTTCCATGTAGTGCGTTTCTCATTGTCACGGACTTGCTTCCTTTCTTGGGCCTTGAATATATTATAGCAAATCTACCGCGACTTTTCGTTGCTCGCTATAACGCCACCGGGCGCATCTGCGTTTTTCACCCGTGGGGTTTGAGATAGGAAACAACCAGAACAACTGGTAAAAAAAACTTTGAGAGAGGCGCGCGGGCTAACTCGCCCGCGCATCTATCCATCTATGTTTACAAGGACCTTGATATAATTGTATCGTTTTGGATTGGACTATGGGCACGGGCGAGTTAGCCCG
>CAMIVJ010000139.1 GCA_946401765.1 uncultured bacterium
CGCATGGTGGTGGAGGCCTGCCTCAAGGGCAAGGACGTTTATGTGCAGAAGCCTATGGCGCTTTCGGTTGAGGAGAGCGAGGCGATCGTAGAGGCAGTTCGCCGCACGAAGCGTGTCTTCCACATCGGCACCCAGCAGCGCAGCGACCACGGAGGATGCAACAATGGCTTTCGCCGTGGCGTGGAGTATGTTCTCAGCGGGCGCATCGGCACGCTGAAGCGCATAGAGGTGGGCATCATCGACAACAGCCCGTCGAAGGAGTGGGACGTTCCCGCGATCGAGAAGACTCCCGATCCGCACGACTTCAACTTCGACCTCTGGCTCGGCCCGGCGCGCAACGACGTGCACTATTCGCAGCTGCGCACGCATTGGCGTCCCGTGGACGCCAACGGCAAGCCATACGCAAGGATCCCCGGCCAGAACGTGGGCTGGCTCCAGATCCAGGACTACTGCACTGGCAACGTCTCCGGCTGGGGCTCTCACCACATGGACATCGCGCAGTGGGCCATGAACAACGCCGGTCCTGTCTCGGTGAAGTGCGAGAAGGTCACGTTCCTCAAGGGGCGCCTCTTCAACGTGCACGACGACTGCCTCATCACCTACAAGTACGCCAACGGCGTGGAGCTTCAGCTCGGCACGCCGCGCCTCACCGGCTTCCGCTGCGGCGCGAAGTTCATCGGCGAGAACGGCGACTGGATCTCCACATGCCGCTGGGTGGACAGAGTCCCCGAGGCGAAGCGTGTGGACACCGCGTACAAGCCTAAGGCCGACATCTGGCGCGTCTGCGAGGCGAACCGGAAGGGGATCATCGAAGGCGAGCCCGAGAAGCAGGTTGTGCGGAACATGGAGAAGAACCACCATCGCCCCTGGTTCCTCGGAATGCGCTCGCGCAAAGACACCAACATCAAGGTCGAGGAGGCCAATGTCTCCACGATCTCCTGCATACTCGGCTTCCACGCCATGAACAATGCCGGCTATGAGATCAAGTGGAATCCAGAGACGCGCAAGTTCGTGAACCCCGCAGACGCGGCGAAGTTCACCAGCTGCAACGAGCGCGCGCCGTACTCGACCATCGACGCGCTGAACGAGATACGCAAACGCGGCTGATATCAGTCCGTAAAGAAAGAGAGATGTCCGAAATGAAGAAACTGCTTTTTGCCGCCGCGGCGTTCGCGGCATGCATGTGCGCCTCGGCCGATGCGCCGCGTTCTTTCGCGGCGACCGTCGAGGATTACCTCGCCACGCATCCCGTGGTGGGCATGGAGACGTATGCCGACTTCTGCCGCCTCGTGGCGCAGCCAGCCGCCAATGGCGCGGTGGACGCCACCGTGCAGCCCTGCCACAAGGCGCGGAAGATCCGCTTCTGGGGCGCGCTCGAGCACATGTCGGTCTTCAAGAGCTGGGGCCTCGACGTTGCGGAGTTCGATCCCGACGCCGCCGACCGTGGCGACTACCCCGACGTCATATTCTGCCATCTAGCGCCTGGCTACTGCCAGGGCGACGTGGATCAGATTCTGGACGCCGTGCGCAACGGAACGCACTTCGTGACGCTCCAGACGACCGACCGCTGGAGCGAGGTGATCGCCAAGCGTCTCGGCCACACATACGGCGGCGTGTTGACGGCGCCTGCGATGGACCGCGGTGGCGTGTTCTTCAAGAACTGCCCGAAGCTATTCGCCGGATTCCCGGAGGGCCGTCTTGACGCGCCGTTGTTCTCGTGCGTGGGCAAAAGCCGCCACGGCATGTTCCTCACGGGCGAGACGTGCCTGCTCGGCGTGGCCGACACGCACACCGGCCGCATCGCCAGCTCCATCGCGCAGTACAAGTACGGAAAGGGCGCGGTTACGCTCGTGGGGCCGTGCGTCAATCAGTCCTCGACGAAAGACATGAACGCGCCCGCCTACAAGCGCCTGCTCCTCAACCTCGTGGATCTTCTGCCGCCTGTCGCGCGCGAGAAGCCCTACGACGTGCTGCTCTACACCCGCTGGATGTGGCATCGCGACCCAAAGACCGGCGCCGTCGCGCCGAAGGGCTCGTACCATCATTTCTCCACAGAAATCGGCGCGGGCGAGATGGCGCGCTACTTCACGGCGAAGGGGCTCACGGTCAAGGTCACCGACGACCCCGAGGTGTTCCGCACCGCCGCATTCCGCGCCTGCCCGCGCATGGTCTTCGCCTGCGCGAACGAGGAGCAGTTCGAGACCGAAAGCCAGCGTGCGGCGTTCTACGCCTGGGCGAAGGCGGGCGGCGGCACGCTCGTGCTCCACTCCGCTAGCAACTGCGAGGTCGGCAGCAAGGAGTGGCGCGACTTCCTCGGCGGCACGTTCCTCTTCCACTATCCGAGGCAGATGCCAGTGCCTTTCGCGGACGCCGACAAGTCGAATCCCGCCATCGCATGCATGCCCGCCGGCTACGTGTGGCCCCGCGAGGAGATCTATGTGAACGACATGGTGCCCGGCGCAGTCAAGCCCGTTCTCAAGTTCGACGCGCGCGCAATCGCGGGCGACATGCAGAAGTGGATCAAGGACCGTGGCCGCGCTCCGGCAGACGGCACCCACATTCTCGAGTGGACGAAGACCTACGGAAAAGGTCGCGTTTACTATTCCGCACTCGGCCACAACGCGGATAGCTTCTCCAGGCCCGAGTTTCTGGAGCACCTCTACCAGGCCTGCCTCTGGACCGCGCCAATTTCCGCCGCACGCTAGACAGGCTCAGACGACGTGGACTCCTGGATAGACATAAACGCCGATCCGGCGCACGTGAAGCGCGAGCGCGAGAAGGCGCGCCTCCTGCGCCAGACGGACTGGTGGCGCGCGCTCGTGGCAAAGGGCGTGTGCCACTACTGCCACCGTAACGTGGGCGCGGCGAACCTCACCCTCGACCATGTCGTTCCCGTTGCGCGCGGCGGACGCTCCACCCGCGGCAACTGTGTGCCGTGCTGCCGCGACTGCAACGCCAAGAAGGGCGCGCGCACCACGGCCGAGCAGATTCTGGACCAGCTCTTTCCCGAAGGCTGAGAGGTGCAACATGAAAAAGCTCAATGTGGCGATCGTCGGCTTCGGCTTCATGGGCCGCACGCACTTTGGCGCGTGGAAGAAGACTCCATGCGCGAAGGTGGCCGCAATCTGCGACTCCAACTTGAGCCAGCTATCGCGAAAGGTGGCGGGCAACGGCAATGACGCCGATCTCACCACCGACTTCAAAGGCGTTGCCGTGGTTGAGAGCTTTGACGAGCTTCTTGCCCGCGGCGGCTTCGATGTGGTGGATCTCACGCTGCCTACGCCTCTCCACCCGGCTCTGGTGAAGAAGGCGCTGGCCTCTGGATGCCATGTGCTTTGCGAGAAGCCGATGGCGCTTGACGTGAAGTCATGCAACGCCATGATCGCCGCCGCCGCGAAGTCAAGGGGAAAGCTTATGATCGCGCAGTGCCTGCGCTTTGCGCCGGCGGTGAAGTACCTGCACGACGTGGTGGCGTCGGGAAAGTACGGCAAGGTGGTAGGCGCGTCGTTCGACCGCGCTTCGATGCTGCCTGGATGGGGCGCAGGGGGGGAAAGCTGGTTTCTTGACGAGGAGGCGTCCGGAGGCGTGTTGCTCGATCTGCACATCCATGACGTGGACTTCATCAACTGGACATTCGGCCGCCCGAAGTCCGTGGTCGTGCGCCGCCATGTGCGTCCCGACGGCGTTGCCGATCGCGCCACGACTCTCTACGGCTACGACAACTGCGTGGTCTCAAGCTCGGCAAGCTGGGCCGCGTCGCCCTCGTTCTCGTTCGAGGCGCGCTCCTTCGTGGAGCTTGAGAAGGCCACCATCGTTATGGACGCCAAGCGCGCCGCTCCGCTTCAGGTGTATCCCTTCAAGGGCAGGCCTTTCACCCCGAAGCTAGACTATTCGATCTCTCCGTACGAAGCCGAGATCAAGGCCTTCGCCGCTTGGACGCTAGGCCGCCGCGCGTCCGTGCCGATAACACTCGAGGACGCGCGCGACGCAGTGGCGCTTGTGGAGGCCGAGCGCAGGAGCATGCGCGCAGGCCGCGAAATTATGATATAATCTACGCGATGGGAAACGAATGCACATCGCAGAGCTCCGCCGGTGCGGAGCTGCACCTTCTCGTGCTGTGGGCCAACGCCCGCTTCGCCGAGAAGAAGATTCTCGCCGCCATCTCCGGCGAAGTGGAGATCGTGTGCACGCAAGAGATGCGCTTCCCGTGCGAAGCCGAGCAGGGGTATCGCAGATTCTACGGTCCGTCCTTGCCTGACTCGCGCCACAAGGCGGTGAAGTGCGGGCGCGGTCCGTTCCTTCTCGTGGTGGTGCGCGACCATTCGCCGGAGTTCGGTCCGTGCGTCATTGGCTTCATGCGCTACGAAGAAGCCAACCTGAAGATGCTGCGCCTGAAGACTCGCTGTCGCGAGATGGCGGGGCGCCACCACCGCGTTCACGGCACCGTCACGAGCGATGAGTTCGCTCGGGATGTGGAGATGCTCACGGGCCATACGGCCGCCGAATGGAACGAGGGCGTGCCGCAGGGCGACTTGGCGATGCGCCTGCCGGATACGTGGACGGCCGTGACGCCGCAGGGGCCTTTCCTCGCGGCGCACATTGCGCCCGGCGGAGCGCTCGAAGTGGTTCAGCGCGCGTTGTTCCTCGAGAACAAGTACATAAACGATTCCTTCGAGACCGGTGTGCTCCTGGGTGCGCCCTGCATTGTAAAGCGCTCGTCGAAGGCTGTGTGGTCCGTAGGCAACGAATACCGAATGGCTGCGCGGATGTACGCCGCGAATCCCGCCACGGTGCCGCGTCCGCTCGCATGGGCATACCACTGCGCCGACCACTCGGCCGAAGTGGTGACGGCGCGCGTGGCGGGGCCGTCGCTCGCCGACCTCTTGAAGAAGGGCGTCACGGATGCGCAGGCGGATGGCTTTGCGGCCGACGTGCGCGCGCTCGCAGAGGCGCTGAAGAAGGAGGGCATCCTCCACCGCGACCTATTCGAGGAAAACCTCCTTCTGGACGCCGACGGCCACCTCAAGGCGATTGACTGGCAGCTTGCGATCGACCGCCATTCCTACCGCGAAGATCCATGGGTGGAACGCCACTGGAAATTCCTATACGTCGTCTTCGGCGTGAACCGGGAGCTCGGCATGGGCAACTGGAACGACTTCCACGCCCTTGGCAAGGTGCTTGCGCGCCTGCCGCAGACAGCCGCCGTGCGCGAGACGGCGGCATGGCTTGCGGCAGAGGCGCCCGCGATGGGATTCTCAAGGCCGCCGCGTGGACTGACCGCGCTGCGCCTCAGGCTTTACGCAGTCTCTTTGCGCCTTCAGATACTGCTCAACATCAGCCGCCCCGAGAAGCGCGCCCGCCTCGTGCGCCGCCTGCGCACAATACTCGCATCCCCCAGCGATGGAAGCCGCGAGGAAATCTGAGATGAGTTCTGGGCAGAAATCAGACGGCGCATTTGACGCCTGCGAGGAGGGGTTCCTTCAGCGCGCAGAAGCCGTTCTTGGCGCAGAGGCGATGCGTGCGCTCGCCGATGCAAAGGTTGCGGTGTTTGGGCTTGGAGGCGTTGGCGGATGGTGCGCTGAGGCTCTTGCCCGCACTGGCGTGGGAAGGATGCTGGTGGTTGATGCCGACCGCGTGGCGCCCTCGAACGTCAACCGCCAGCTCGTTGCGGTGCCGGCAACGGTGGGCGAGTTCAAGGCGGAGGTGCTGAAGAGGCGTCTGGAGGCGATCAATCCGCAGATCGAGGTTGAGGCGAGATGCGAGTTCTATGACGTAAAGACGGCGGCGACGTTCGGAATCGAGGAGTGCGACTTCGTGGTGGACGCCATCGATTCGCTTGAAAGCAAGGCGATGCTCATACGCCACGTGCTGTCGGTGCCGGGCGTGACGTTGTTTTCGTCCATGGGCGCGGCGCGGCGACGCGACCCGCTGCGCGTGCGGAAGGCCGAGTTCTGGAAAGTGCAGGGGGATGGTCTTGCGCGCGCGCTGCGCGCCAAGTTCCGCAAATCGGGCGACTTCCCGCCGCGCAAGTTCCAGTGCGTGTATTCCGACGAACTTCCAGGCGACTGCGGGAAGGGCAGCCTCGTGCAGGTTACCGCGGTGTTTGGCTTCGCCCTTGCCGGTCTCGTGGTGGATGCCGTTGCATCGCGGGCGGATAAATGATAGAATACGAGCCATGAAAAGGTTTATTTCGATGATGGCGGCGGCCGCCACGGCGGCGTTAGTGGGCGGCTGCCACTACTACTACATGGTGAAGGCCGAGCTGCAGCAGACGAACGAGATGTTCGTGCAGCCGTTCATCAGCCGTTCCGTGATGACGTGGAACGTAAACGCGGCGCTGGGCACGGACGGCGTGCGCAGTGTGGCGCGCGTGGCGGAGGTGCTGAAGAAGGCGGATGTGGACGTTGCCGCATTGCAGGAGATCGACAGGCGCACAAAGCGCGTGGACGGCGCCGACCAGCTGGAGGAACTTGAGAAGCTAACAGGCCTGCGCTCGGTGTGGTGCCGCACGGGCGAGCGCGACGACGGCGAGGTGGGCATGGCGTTTCTCGTGAAGAGCGCGCCCGCGAAGACGGCGCAGGTGGATCTGCCCGGCGGCGGCAAGGCTGTGGTTGCGGAGTATCCGGCCTTCACGGTGGTGATGGCGCGTTTCCCGGAAAAGGACGATGACAGGGAGGCTGCCGTGGTGAAGATCGCGGGCATGGTGGAGCAGACTAGGCCGTTTATGCTTGTGGGCGACTGGGGGGAGGAGCCGTCAAGCGCGTTTCTTCAGCGTCTTCGGCGCTCGTTCGCGGTCATCTCCGGCTTCTCGCCCACCTACCCGGCCGACGGGCCTGCGAGCTGCGTGGACTACGTGACCGTCTCGCGGCGGCATCTTGCGCGCTGGGAGCATGTGTCGCATGAGGTGCTGGAAGAACCCGTCGCCTCGGATCACCGTCCTGTAGTTGTGAAGGTGAGATAGACCAATTCATGTTTTCACCTGTAGTGCAAATGTGATATAATATGCGGCGTTTTTCAAGGAGCAGAGAATAATGTCAGAGAAACGCCGCATAGTGGTAACATCAGCCCTCCCGTACGCCA
>CAMIVJ010000140.1 GCA_946401765.1 uncultured bacterium
AAACTCTGAACTCTAAACTTTGAACTCTAAACTTTGAACCCTGAACTCTAAACTCCAATGACCTTCATCGTCACAGCAGGCCCCACGAGGGAGTACATCGATCCGGTGCGGTTCCTTTCAAACCCGTCCACCGGGCGAATGGGCTTTGCCGTGGCTCGTGCCGCGCAGAGCGCTGGGCACGATGTGGTGCTGGTGGCGGGTCCTGTGGCGCTGAATACGCCGCCAGGCATTGAGAGGGTGGACGTCGTCTCTGCGCGCGACATGCTCGCCGCCGTCACCGCTGCGCTGCGCGAGCGCGCTTCGCGCGGACCAGTGGCGCTCGTGATGACCGCCGCGGTGGCGGATTGGCGTCCCGCCCGCTGCGCCGCGCGCAAGCTCAAGAAGTCGCAGATGTCAGGCGTGCTGAAGCTCGCGCGCAATCCTGACATCCTCAAGACGCTGCAGCGTGAATTCTCAGCCGGCTATCTCTCTGCCCCTCACGGCATCGTGCGCGTGGGCTTCGCGGCCGAGACGGGCGCACCCGCAGCCGAGGCTGCGCGCAAGTGCCGCGAGAAGGGGCTCGACCTTGTTGTGGGCAACGACGTAACCTCTCCCGGCAGCGGCTTCGGCACAGCCACCAATCGCGTCACTTTCGTATTTCCAGACGGCTCGGCGCAGCCCCTGCCGCTGCTTTCCAAGCTCGCCGTAGCCCGCCGTATTGTTGATTTCTGCGTACGCGCCTGGAAAAGTGATCCATACGGTTCCTATAATAACAACGACAGCAGATAATAACAACGACAGCAGACAGCAAAGGAGATTCCAATGCCAGCAAAGAGTTTTCTTCACATGATGGCGTGCATCGCGCTCATCTCGGGTTGCGCGTGCGCAGGCGAGGCGCGTGAGCCGGTGGACTACGTGAACACGGGCATAGGATCGATCAGCCACATGCTCGTGCCGACGTTCCGCACGGTACAGCGTCCACACGCCATGTTCCGCTTCAACGCGCCGTACGGTGACTTCACGCAGGACGCGGTGTCCGCCTGCTGGGTACAGTATCCTGCGCATCGCCAGTCGCCGGTGTTTTCGTTCCGTCCATACTCCGGCGATGCCGAGGGCGCGCTCGGGCGCTGGCGTTCGTCATGGGACCAGCCCCACGCCAGGCCATACCGCTACGACGTGCGTCTCGACGCCTACGATGTCGTCCTCGCCGTAGCACCTGGCGAGCGCAGCGCGATATTCTCGTTCTCCTTCGAGCGCGATGAGGTCCACGCCGTGCAGTTCGGCCTCCAGAGGGAGAAAGAGGGGAAGTACACATGGGATGGACGTGTTCTGCGCGGCGAGGACGTTTGCGCCGTCCGGTCCGGATTCCCCGTGCGCGTCTATCTCCATGCCGAGTTCGACGCCGCTCCCTCGGACGTGCGCAAGGCCGGCGCGCGCACGGCGGTGTTCTTCGGCAAGAAGGCGGAGACCGTGCGGATGCGCGTGGGCATTTCCTACGTCTCCGCCGAGCAGGCCGAACGCAACCTGCGCGCCGAGATTGCGGACTTCGACCTCGAGCGCCTGGCCGCAGGAGCGCGCGACGCCTGGAACGGCACGCTCAGGCAGATCGAGGTGGAGGGCGGCACGGAGGACGAGCGCACCGTCTTCTACACTGCGCTCTGGCGCATCCACGAGCGCATGGTGGACATAACAGAAGACGGACGCTACTACAGCGGCTTCGACGGCAAGGTGCATGACGCCAATGGCGTGCGCTTCTACACAGACGACTGGACGTGGGACACCTTCCGCGCCACGCACCCCCTCATGACGATTCTCCAGCCGCGCGAGGAGGCCGCGAAGCTCGCGAGCTACGTGCGCATGGCCGAGCAGAGTCCGGAACGCTGGATGCCGGTCTTCCCCGTTCCTGGCGGCGACGCCCACTGCATGATCAACCGCCATCCGTCCATCATGTTCCTAGACGCCTGGCGCAAGGGCATCCGCGGCTTCGACGCGCGCAAGGCGTTCGAGCTTACGGACCACACGGAGGAGACGGAGAGCCTCATTCCCTGGCATCGCGGTCCACTTACTGAACTAGACCGCTTCTACAAGGAACATGGCTACTACGCGGCTTTGCGTGCGGACGAGAAGGAGTGGGTGAAGGAGGTCCACACCGACTGGGAGCGCCGTCAGTCCGTGAGCGTCACGCAGGGCGCCAGCTACGACGCCTGGGCGATCGCCGAGTTCGGGCGCGAGATCGGCATCGACGCCGCGCGCCTCGCGAAGTACGACGCGCGGGCGAAGGGCTACGCGCTCCTCTGGAATCCGAAGACGCACTTCTTCCATCCCAAGGACAGCAAGGGCGCGTTCATCGAGCCGTTCGACTACATGATCTGCGGCGGATTCGGCGCGCGCAACTACTACACCGAGAACAACGCCTGGACGTACATCTGGGACGTCCAGCACGACCTCCCCGGCCTGCGCGCGCTCTTTGGCGGTGCGGCGGCGATGGAAGCTAAGCTCGACGAGATGTTCAACACGTCCGTCGGCTCTCGCTGGAATTTCGCGGGGCAGATGCCCGATGGCTGCACCGGCCTCATGGGCGTGTTCACGATGGCGAACGAGCCCGCATTCCACATACCGTATCTCTACAACTACGTCGGCAAGCCCTGGAAGACCCAGAAGCTCGTGCGCAAGACGCTCGAGTGCTGGTTCCGCAACGACCGCATGGGCATCTGCGGCGACGAGGATGGCGGCGGCATGAGCGCCTATGCGGTGTTCTCCATGCTTGGCTTCTATCCTGTCACGCCGGGCCTGCCCGAGTACCAGTGGGGCAGCCCGGTGTTCACGAAGGCAACGATCCACCTTGAGAACGGCAGGAACTTCGTCCTGGAGGCGCCCAAGGCGTCACACGACGCGAAGTACGTGCGGTCGATTTCCGTTGACGGTGCGCCGGCTGCGTCCGCTCTCGTGCCGCTTCGCCACGCAGACATAGTGAAGGGCGCGCGCGTGGTCGTGGACATGTCCACCCGTCCCGCCCGCTAGACAATCCCCACAAACAGCCAGAGGAGAACCTATGAAAAAGCAGATGATGTTCAAAGTGGCGGCTGCGGCCGTGGTGGTGGCGGCGTTTTCGTCCGGGGCCGTCGATCTCACGGGCCTTGCGGACACGAAGTTCGCCGAGCGGTATGCCTTCGCCACCAACCGGGCAGAGGTGATCGAGACGCTGCGCCCAAACACCGACGCATGGTACGCGTATTCCATACTGAACGCGCAGACCGAAGGCCGCCTCGACGACGCGAAGAAGCTCAACCAGAAATGGCCGGAGTCGTCCGGCGGCAACAGGCGCCTCGCGTTCGCCTTCCGCCAGGACTTCCTCGACTGGGACCGCGGCAAATGCCAGGCGTTCTTCATTCCGCAGCACCTGAACTTCCTCCACATCTGGGAAGGCCTGCCCGAGCGCGAAGTAGAACTCAAGCCCAACTCCTACCCATCCGAGCTGAAGGACGAGGATGTCTCGTTCGACGCCTTCGCCAACAAGGAGAAGTACGGCTACTCCTACCACGATCTTGAAGACGGATTCGTCTCCATCGCCCTGCGCGACGATGCAAAGGCCCTTAAGCGCACCGACGCGTCGTTCCTGCTGGGCAGCAACGCATATCTCCCCGACACTCCCGGCCTCACCAAGTGCCTGCTGCAGTATCTCACGGACGGCGACAAGAACGACTTCTTCAAGGGATTCGGAGTGTTCAAGGATCTCACGCTAGACCAGCTTGCCGAAGTGGCCCGCGCCACGAAGGGGACTGCGAAGGACGTAGCATCCTCGGCTGTCTTCGCCGACATCGTCCTCAAGAAGCTTACGCCCGGCGCGGACGACGACCCCAACGACCTCAAGGCGCGCGAAGCGCTTCTCAGGCGCCGCCTCGACTTCACCAAGACGCTCGCCCCTGCGCTCAAGCAGAAGCGCGTCGCCGCCGAACGCGAACTCCTCGAGTTCTACCGCAGCGTCGGCGACCTCTCCCACAAGGATCTTTTCCTCGACTACTTGAGGGATGTCAAGCCCGATCACGGGCTAATCACTCATCGACACGTCAGCCGCGGAGACTTCAACGTCCAGAGCTTCACAATCGCCGGAGGCCGCAGTGCCGACCGCGTAGATGCGCTTGTTATAGACTATCTCGCCGCGCTCGCCGGCGATGACATGAAGGCGTTTTCCGAACTCGTGGAAAAGGACTTCCTCGCGAAGACGGTCTCCGAGGCGGAACTGCTTTCGGGAAAGCCTGCGGCCGACGTCAACACGCGCATCTTCTCCGCCGACGAGTTCAAGCGGATTCAGGATCGCGTGGAGGTGAATTGGGCGAAGTCCAACAAAAAAGTGTTCGCCTCGAAGGACGGCGTGTCGCTCGCGCTTGACGTGAAGAACGTGCAGAAGCTTCGCATCGCCATCTACGAGCTTGACGCTGCGGCGGCATGCCGCGAGGCGAAGGGAGAAGTTTCGAGCGACATCGACCTTGACTGCGCCGTGCCCACTGTGGAGCGCTTCCTCGACTTCGCGGCGAAGCCCGCCATCCTGCGACACCGCGAGACGCTGGCGTTCCCCGAGCTGGCAGAGCCTGGGTTATACGTGGTGGAATGCTCAGGCGGCGGCGTGTCGAGCCGCGCGGTGGTGCGCAAGGGCCGCCTCCGCGCCACCGAGCGGCGTGACGCGGCGGGGCATGTATTCGCCGCGCTGGACGAGAACGGCAAGATCGTGAAGGGCACCAAGGTGTGGCTCGACGGCACGGTGTTCAAGGCGGACGAGAACGGCGAAGTCTCGGTGCCGTTCGCGGCGGACACGAAATCCGCCGGCCGCAAGACGGCCATCATCGGCGCAGGTCGCCTCGCTTCGGCGATCGAGTTCGACCATGCGGCCGAGACTTATTCTCTTGACTTGCACGTGGTGCTGCCGCAGGAGGCTCTCGTCGCGGGATGCGAGGCGACTGCGCTTGTTCGCCCAATGCTGCGCGCCGGCGGCATCGTCTCCACGCTGAAGCTTCTTGAATCCCCCACGCTCACGGTCACGTTCAAGGACGTCAAGGGACGCGAGACGGTGAAGACGTACAAGGAATTTGAGCTCTTCGACGACGCGGAGAGCGTGTGCCGCTTCAAGGTGCCATGGAATCTCTCAAACGTGAAATTCAAGCTCGAAGGCCGCGTGAAGCGCGTGACCGGCGGGGATGACGAACGGCCTTCCGCCGCATGGTCGATGAATGTCAACGAGATAGCGAATGGAAGCCAGATAGAGCAGCTGTTCCTTCGTCGCGTGGCCGATGGATATGTGCTTGAATGCCGCGGAAGAACGGGCGAGCGCATTGCGCACCGGGCAGTTACGCTCACCTTCAAGCACTGCGCGTTCAGGGCCGGTGGACGCATGGTGAAGCCGGGAGAAGGATTCCCTCCGGGAAGATTGATCGATAAGACGCTTCAGTGCGACGAGAACGGCGAAATCAAGCTGGGCGCGCTAGTCGACATCGAAGAGGTGAGCACGAAGGAGTTTGGCGGATGGAAGTGGCGGCTCAAGCGCGGGATGCGCATCGCGTATGCGGGCGGCGGAATAGCGTCCGCAGAGGGCGAGAAAATCGCGATTCCGGCGAAAGGACTCTTCGACGGCGTGTGGCCGGGAGCCGAGGAGCTTGAGAGCTGGGTGTCGCTGCTCGCGGTGAACAAGGCAGGCGAGATCACCGAGGACTGCATCGGCGCGTGTTCGTACTCGAACGGCGTTCTGCGGATCACTGGTCTTCGCGCTGGCGACTACCGACTGAAGTCCAGAACGGAGAAGGCCGAGGCGATCAAGATATCAGTCGCCAAGACGGCGAAGGCCGTGGGAGAGGGCGGCGTGATCGCGAGCGCGGCGCGTTCGCTTTCCGACACTGGCAACCCGGAGGGGCTGCGGATTGAATCGGCGGAAGTGGCGACGAACGGCGTCCTCCGCGTGCGTGTGGCGAACGCCGTCGAAGACGCGCGCGTTCACGTGTTCGCGGCGCGCACGATGCCGGTGGCCGGATGGGGAACGCCTTTCTCCGCGCTAACCGCGTCGCTCGCGCGCCCGAACATGCGAGAGGGCAAGTGGGGCGGGGCGCGTACGGACTACATTTCTGGACGCGACCTCGGCGACAAGCTGCGCTACATCCTCGACCGCCGCCAGGAGCCGGGCCGCATAGGCAACATGCTGCAGCGTCCTTCGCTGCTGCTCAACCCCTGGACGACAAGCGAGACCAAGACGAACGAGATCAAGCTCTCCGACGGCGACGGATGGGTGGGAGCGCCGCCTGAAAGCGCGGGAAAGGCGGAGACGATGGCGGCAAGGCTGGCCGGCGGTAATTTCGGCGATGCCGCGCGCAATGGCTTCGCCTGCTTCGACTTCATGCCCGCGCCGGAGGCCGTGTTCGCGAACCTGAGACCAGGCAAGGGCGGCGTGGTCGAGGTGGATCTGCGATCTGGCGCGGCGGGAATGCAGCACGTCTCGATCATAGTGACCGACGGACGTTCGATCGACGAAGCGACGCTTGCGGGCGCGGTTGTTCCGTTCGCGCCGCGGGATCTGAGGGTGAAGAAGGGCTTTGACGCGCTCGCGAACTCGTCGCGCACGAAATCGTATTCGACCGTGGGCGAACTGCACGCGCTGATGAAGTCAATCTCTGCAGACGATGCCGTCTTTGCCGAGTTCGGATTCGTGGCCGACTGGGCGGAGAAGAATGCGGACGAGAAGCGCGAGCTTTACGGCAAGTACGCTTCTCACGAGTTCGACTTCTTCCTCTACGAAAAGGACCGTGCGTTCTTCGATTCCGTCGTAGCGCCGAACCTGCGGAACAAGCGGCTGAAGGAATTTATGGACAAGTGGCTCCTTGGCGAAGACCTTGGCGAATACGCGAAGCCTGGCCGTCTGCAGGACCTCAATGCGCTTGAGCAGTGCCTGCTTGCGAGGCGTGTCGCGTCCGTCGCGCCGGTTGTGGCGCGCAACCTTGCCGACTGGTGCGAGGCCAATCCGTGCGATCCCGGTGAAGAAGACAGATTGTTCTCCGCCGCTCTGGGTGACGTTGAGTATTCG
>CAMIVJ010000141.1 GCA_946401765.1 uncultured bacterium
GGCAAGGTGCAGACGCTGCGCCACTTCAAGGACGAGGTCAAGGAGGTCACCGGCCAGCAGGAATGCGGCATCTGCTTCGCGAACTACGAGGGCTTCGCCGAGGGCGACGTTGTGGAGTGCTACATCCTCGAGGAGCTGCCGCGCTCGCTCTAGCGGAACGCGGCCAAGGAGCGTGAAATGGCAGTTGACCGTCTTGAAAGAGTGAACTCACTTCTGCGCCGCGTGATCGGCGAGGCGATGTTCCGCGTGCTGCAGGGCGACGACGTGAATCCCGGCGTAGTCACCGTGACCGCCGTCGCGTGCGCCAAGAACCTGCGCAACGCCACCGTGAAGGTGAGCGTGTTCGGCGACGCGGCCGAGCAGAGCCGCGTGATGGGCCACATCATACGCCGCACGCACGAATTCGAGCGCATCGTCAACGCAGAGGTGCGCCTGAAGTTCACGCCGCAGCTGCGGTTCGTGATCGACCATTCGCTTGAGAAGGGCGACCACGTGCTCAGCATCATAAGCGAAATTGAGAAGAACGAGAGCGGCGCGAATGGCTAACCTCGCCTCAATTGCCATGCTTGCCGAGCAGGACGGTTTGCTGCTTGTGGACAAGCCCGTCCAAATCGCATCGCACGACGTGCTCAAGGCCGTGAAGACGCGCTTCAACTTGGTGAAGATCGGCCATGGCGGCACGCTCGAGCCCAACGCCACGGGCCTTCTTGTGCTTCTCGTGGGCGATGCAACGCGCGTCTCTGGCGACGTGATGGACGGCGACCGCGAATACTCTGCGACAATCCGCCTCGGGCGCGTGACCGACACTGCGGACCGCGAAGGCCGCACGCTCTCAGAGTCCCCGTTCGACGGCGTCACTCGCGAAGCGCTCGACGCCGCTCTTCCCGAGTTCCGCGGCGACATTTTTCAGACGCCTCCAGCCTTCAGCGTGATGAAGCGTCCCGACACTCCTTCGTACGGCATCGTCCCCACCGACCCCGCAGACGCCAAGGCCCGCCTAGTGCACGTGTTTCGCCTGGCCGTGACGGAGTTTGCTCCGCCGCTCGTGTCGTTCGACATCCTCTGCACCAAGGGCGTGTGCGTGCGCGCCCTTGCCCACGATCTCGGCGCGCAGCTCGGCTGCGGCGCCTCTCTCGAGACGCTGCGCCGCACGCGATGCGGCAGATTTTCCGTGGACGAGGCGCTCGGCTTCATGGACGTGATGAAGCTCGACCCCGTGGCGTTCAAGGACCGTCTCGTTCCAATGGCGAGGGCCTTTGCCTGATGAATCTCGCCGTGGGCTTCTTCGACGGCGTGCATGTCGGCCACCGCCGGATTCTCGCCTGCGCCGATGCAGCGCTCACTTTCCGCGACCATCCCGCGCGCGTGCTTGCACCGTCGCGCGCGCCCGCACTGCTGATGACTTCGTCCGCAAGGCTCGCCGCCGTAGAGGCGGCGCTGCGTCCCGGCGCGACCGGGCGAGTGCGCGCGCTTGATTTCACGCCCGACTTCGCCGCCGAATCCGCAGAGGCGTTCGCTCTCTGGCTGCGCCGCGAATATCCCGATCTGGAGGAGATTCTCTGCGGACCAAACTGGCGCTTCGGCGCAGGAGGAGTTGGCGACGCCGCTTTCCTGCGCGAGAGGGGATTTGCCGTGCGCGCGATGCCGTTCGTGGAGATAGACGGCGCGCCCGTCTCCTCCACGCGCATCCGCGCCGCGATTGCCGCAGGCGACATGGCCGATGCCGCGCGTCTTCTAGGGCGTCCATGGCGCGTGGAGGGCGAGGTCGTTCCGGGGAAGGGCTTGGGACGTGCGCTTGGATTTCCCACGATGAATGTGAAGGTGGCTGAAGGGCTGGCGCGCCCTCCACGCGGCGTGTACGCCGTGGATACGCCGCTTGGGCGCGCCGTGGCGAACTGGGGGCTCGCGCCGACGATGGGGGAGAAGGCGTGGAAGCATCCCGTCCTTGAAGTGCATGTGATCTCAACGCATCCTGTCGCCGCGCCGAAGACGCTTGCGGTTGACTTTCTCGCATTCATCCGCCCCGAGCGCGTCTTCTCCGGCGAAGATGCGCTTCGCGCGCAGATCGCCGCCGACATTCTGGCGGCGCAGGGCATAGACGAATTGTGCCTAAACTGACACTAAGTCACAAGGCATGTCCACAACGGCTGAAAATGTGCTATAATGTCTGCCATGAAAACAGACATCACTAGACGGTGTTTTGCGGCAGGCGCGGCATGCGCCGCTCTGGCCGCGTGCGCCGATGCCAAGAGAGGAAAGCCCGCCATGAAGGAGATAGCTCTTCCGCCGCTGCCGTATGCCGAAGACGCGCTTGCGCCCGTCATCTCGGCAAAGACGATTTCCTACCACTACGGAAAGCACCATGCCGGGTACATAAAGGCACTGAATGGTCTTATATCCGGAACTCATTATGAAACTCTGTCGCTCTCGGAGATGGTAGGGCTTTCGCGCGAGCTGAACGATCCCGGGATATTCAACAACGCGGCCCAGGCATGGAACCACGACTTCTACTGGCATTCGCTCGCCCCTGCGGGCAAGGGCGGCGAACCGTCGGCCGGACTGCTCAAGGCGATCAACGAGTCGTTCGGGTCGCTTGACAACTGCAAGAAGGCGCTTTCCCACGCCGCCACGAGGCAATTCGGAAGCGGCTGGGCGTGGCTCGTCGCTAAGGGCGGAAAGCTCCTCGTGGAGAGCACCGGCAACGCCGACACGCCGTGCAGGCAGCAGTACGTGAAGCCGCTGCTCACCATCGACGTGTGGGAGCATGCCTACTATCTCGACTGGCAGAACAACCGCGCCGCATACGTCAAGGCGATTGTCGACGGCCACCTGAACTGGTCCGCCGCCTCTAGTCGCTTCGCGTCGGCCTGAGACGACTGGAGGTGTTCCAATGGCAGCCGCCCATAATCAAGGCGCATCGCGCCGAAAGGCCGGATCTCTGGACCGGCGCTCGTTCGTTGGATCGCTCGCGGCGTTTGGCGCGGGACAGGTTGCGTTTGGCGCGACGAACTGCGTTGAGCAGACATATGCCGCGCCGAAGGCGAAGAACAGGTTCTCGGCGTGGGACGAAGTGTCGCTCGGCGGCACGGGCATCCGCACGTCGCGTCTTGGCTTTGGAACAGGCGTGAAGTCCGGCAACCGCTCCAGCGGAATGGTACGCCGCAACGGACACGACGGCGCGGTGAAGCTGGTGCGCGCCGCATACGAGCGGGGAATAAGGTTCTTCGATACTGCCGACAGCTATGGCACCCACGCGGTGCTGCGCGAGGCGCTGTCTCCGTTTCCGCGTTCGTCATACGTAATCTGCACGAAGTACTGGTTCATGGGCGGCGGCATTCCCGAGGCCGACAAGTCCGACGTTGAGAGTTCCGTTGACCGTTTCCTCCGGGAGTTCAAGACGGACTACATTGACATCCTGCAGCTGCATTGCGTGTTCCAGCCCGATTGGACGACGAGTCTCCAGACGCACATGGATGGTCTTGAACGCTGCAAGAAGGCAGGAAAGATCCGTGCCCATGGCTGTTCGTTCCACGGCGCTAAGTCGCTTCCGCTCGCTGCCGACACGAAGTGGCTTGACGTGGCGCATGTGCAGATCAACCCGTTCGGGAACAAGATGGGACTCAAGCCTGACGAGGCGCTTGAGCAGGTGCGGAAACTGCACGCCGCCGGGAAGGGCGTGATCGGGATGAAGGTGCTTGGCGAAGGGTCTATCGCCAAGGAGGGGCGCATGGACCAGTCGATTGCCTGGGTGCTGAAGAACAATGCTGCGGACGTGCTTGACATCGGCTTCCTCGAAATCGCTGAAATCGACGATATCGCCCGCCGCATAGCGGCGGTCTAGAAAGGAGAAAAGATGAAAACCGTAAATGGCGTAGGATTGCTGAGCAGGCTTCTCAATACGCGACTCTTGTTTCTTGTGGCGGGGATTGCCGCAGTTGGAGGGGTGAATGGCACGGTGTCGTATGTAATAGACGCCGCCGAGGGGCCAGAGAAGGCGAAATGGGCCGAAGACGTGCTTGTGTTCGCCGACCCGTTCATCGGCTCCGGCGGAACGGGCCACACCACTCCGGCGGCCGCGTATCCGTTCGGCATGGTCCAGCCAGGCCCTGACACCAGCCACTCCGGCTGGGAACATTGCTCCGCCTACCAGTACGGCGACAAGCGCATCAGGCGCTTCTCGCAGAACCATCTGAGCGGGACTGGCTGCTCTGAGTTCACAGACCTTGGATTCATGCCCTCGGCCGATGACCCTGACGATGCGCTGAGGCGCGACTATTCTGCCAGTTTCGACAAGGCTACGGAAAAGGCGTCACCGGGATACTACACCGCCACGCTTGAATGCGGAACGAAGGTGGAGGCGACGTGCACGAAGCATGTGTCGCTCTTCCGCTTCACGTTCCCGAAGGGCAAGAAGGCGTCGCTCCTGTTCGATCCGTCGTGGTCGTTCTCCAGGACAAAGTCCGCAGAAATCGCCACGATGAAGGATAGGCGCGTTTCGGGACACGTCGACCGCCACGGCTGGCCGGGCCATGAGTACTGGTTCGCCTGGGAGGTCTCTGCCGAGCCCACGAGCGCGCGCGTCGTCAGAGAGGCCAGGGCGGAGAAGGGCAGAGTGCCGATCTGCGCGTACGAATTCGATGCGGACAAGGACAACGTCATCTACCTCAAGGTCGCGCTGTCGCGCACCTCCGCCAAGGGCGCGCGCCGCAACATCGACAAGGAGGTGCCGGGCTGGGACTTCGACGGAGTGCTTGCCGCCAACCGCGCCGCCTGGCGCAGGATACTCGAGCGCGTAAAGGCGAAGGGCACCAGAGACCAGCTAAAGACACTCTATACTTCGCTCTACCACCTCTGCTTCCAGCCGAACACGATTTCGGACGTTGACGAGCCCGATCTCTATTCCACGTTCTCGTGCTGGGATACGTATCGCGCGGCGGGTCCGCTCTACACCATCCTCACCCCCGAATACGTGCCCGCGTTCATCAACTCGATGCTGTGGCACTTCGAAAGAAACGGCCACCTCCCCGTGTGGACTCTCTGGGGCAAGGACAACCAGTGCATGGTCGGCGTGCATTCAGTGCCCATGATTGTCGATGCGTATATGAAGGGCTTCAAGGGCGTGGACTGGGAGAAGGCGTTCGACTGCGTGCGCAAGACATTGAGGGAGAACCGCGGCAGATGGATTGCGCGGTACGAGCTCCTCGACAAGTACGGCTACTATCCCTGCGACTTCATCAAGAACGAATCGGTGTCGTGGCTGCTCGAAAACTGCTACGACGATGCCTGCGCGTACCGGATGGCCAAGAAGCTCGGCGGCAGAAAAGAGGACGAGAAGTTCTTCCTTGAGCGTTCTCGCACCTGGACGAAGTGCTACGACTCAAAGACCGGCTTCATACGCGCCCGCGACTCGAAGGGCAGATGGCGCGAACCGTTTGATCCCTACAGAATCCACGGCGAAGGCCATCACCACTACACGGAGGGCAACGCATTCCACTGGAACTGGCACGTCATGCAGGATCCCGACCTTCTCGTCAAGCTGCTTGGCGGCAAGGAGGCCGCGCTCAAGAGGCTTTACGGGCTCTTCAACGAAGACCCCAGCAAGCTTTCCGATGCGCCGCCGGATGTAACCGGTCTAATCGGGCAGTACTGCCACGGCAACGAGCCGAGCCACCACAACATCTACTTCTTCTCCTTGCTCGGCAGGCGCGATCTTGCCGCCCAGTATATACGGGAGGTGATGGACACGCAGTACCAGACCACTCCTACGGGCCTTTGCGGAAACGATGACTGCGGGCAGATGAGCGCGTGGTGCATATTCAGCACGCTGGGCTTCTATCCGTTCGACCCGTGCGGAGGCAAATACGTGCTTGGCGAAGCGCAGATGGAGGAGATATCCATCGACGTAGGCGGCGGCAAGCGGTTCCGGGTGTCGTCCGAACTGCCCGGCGAGGCTTCAAAGGCGGTTCAGTTCAACGGACGCAAGATGGACGGCGTCATGATCACCCACGGCGAGATCATGAAGGGCGGCACGCTCGACTTCGTTGGAGGCACCTCAAAGTTCGAATACGTCTTCGACACGACTGGCGCCCCCGAACTTGCCGCATGGACCAGGCAGAATCTTGCACCGCTCATCCGCAAATGGTATCCGAAGCTGGTCGAGATGTTCCCGTCGGAAGGCTGGAGCCCGAGCAGGAAGGTCAGATTCCGCTTCAAGGAGAGGATCGGCTGCCCGGCGTATGCGGCGGGGAACCGCGTGACCTTGGACCGCGAGTGGATCAACAGCAACCCCACGGATGTCGGCTGCACGATACACGAGCTTTTCCACATTGTCCAGGGCGGGTATCGCAAAGCTCCTGGCTGGCTTGCCGAAGGACTTGCCGACTACGTCAGGTTCTATCTCTACGAGCCTGAAGCGCATGGATGCGACTTGATTCTAGGCTCCTCCGAGGTGCGCTACAACCAATCCTATCGCGTGTCCGCAAACTTCCTCAATTTTGTCGAGACGAAATACCCCGGCGTCGTGAAGGAGCTGAACGCGCTCTGCCGTCAGGGCAAGTATGAAGAAGAGACCTACTGGAAGATGCGCACCGGCAAGACGGTCAAGGAAATCGAGAAGGAGTGGAAGAGCCAGGGGGACGGGCCGTTCAAGTACTACCGTTTCTGCGTTGACCGCACGAAGCGCCCGGCCGACTGCATGCAGCTTTCCGAAATCGAGCTGCTCGATTCAAAGGGCAAGGTGATTCCTGCCGGAAAATTCGAGCTTGGCTTCAACGGTAGCGGCGGCAGGAAGTTCGGAAATGGCGAAACGCCTGATCGGGCCATTGACGGCGACGTCGAAACCAAGTGGCTGGATTTCAGGGCCGAGCACAATGCAAAGCCCGAGCTTCGCGCCGCCGTATGGCTGCAGTTCAAGTTCGCCTCGCCGACTGAGCTCTCCGGCTACAGGTGGTACACGGCGAACGACTTTGAAGACCGCGATCCCAGCGCCTGGCGCCTCCTCGGATCCAACGACGGCGCCAACTGGGT
>CAMIVJ010000142.1 GCA_946401765.1 uncultured bacterium
GCCCTTCGCAAATGGCTCGCCGCCCCCGACGACCCGGCCTTCCCCAAGGCGCGCTTCGTGCTGAAGAAATGCGACTGGTGGCCGGCCGACGACATGCAGGCGGCCGACTTTCCGGACTCCATCACCATCGGCGGCGTGAAGATGGCGCTCACATACCGCAACACGCCCGACGACGAGACGCAGGACGGAATCACCTGCACCGTGCGAAGGTCATCGGCCGCCGCCCTCCGCCTCTGGCGCGCCGACTGGCTCGTTCCAGGCGCGCTCCCGGAGAAGCTCTCGTATCTCATATCGTCCCTTCCATCCGCCCAGCGCCGCGTGCTCACGCCAATCGACGACACCGTGAGCGGACTCCTCGCCCGCCTGAAGCCCGGCTCCGAGCCGCTCCTCGACGCCGTGCGGCACACCATCTACAGCGAATGGGGCTTCCGCATTCCACCTGACGCCTGGACGAACCTCAAGCTGCCGCCCCACTTGCAAGTGCGCTTCCGCATCCGCGACGACGCAACGGGACGCGTTCTCGCCTGCTCGCGCAATCTCGACGAGGCCCTCGCACAGGCCGGCGTCAAGGCGGCTCCCTCCTCCACGCTTGCGGCGACGCCGAACGATGCCGCCACCACGCCGAGCACCACATGGACATTCGGCACGATACCGGAGAAGACCACCGACGCGAAGGCGGGCTGGACGCTAGAGCACTTCCCCGCGCTGCACGACGACGGCACCGGCGCCTCGCTGCGTCTCTACGCGAACGCCTCCGAAGCGGCGGCCGCCCACTCGGCGGGCGTTGCCCGCCTCTTCCTGCTGGCCCTGGGCGAAAGGATACGCGTCCCATTCCGACGAAAGTCGCTTCCTCTCGGCGCGCAGCTGTATCTTAAGTCGATCAACTACGATGACGAACGCGCGTCGCGGGACATCCTCTCAGGCGCCGTCTTCGAGGCTTTTGTGCGCGGCCGCCCCAGCGTGCGCGATGTCGCCACCTTTGACCGCCGCCTTCGCGAATGCCGCGGTGCATTCAACGAAGCGCAGGCCGAGATCGCGCGCATATTCACGGCCTCCTACACCGCGGCGGCGAAGATTGAAGACCGCATCGAAGAGGCCGGAATCAACGAGGAGACGGCGGACTCGATCCGCACGCAGTTCGCATGGCTGCTCTATCCCGGCTTCCCTCGCAGCGTTCCGCTCGCACGCCTTCGCCACTACGAGCGCTACCTCAAAGGCGCGGCGCTGCGCGTGGAGCGCGCCCGCACGAATCCTGCAGGCGACAAGGCAAAGGAGGCTCGCTTCGCGCCATACTGGATCCTCTACCGCGACGCAGCGGCAGGCAAGGCGGAAGTCAAGTTCTCCGCGTCAGGGCTTGCGGAGATTCGATGGATGCTGGAGGAGTACCGCGTGTCGCTGTTCGCGCAGGAGCTTCACACCCCAGAGCCCATAAGCGACAAGCGCATCGACGCAAAACTCGCCGAAGCGGTCGTTGAGTGAACCGCTGCGGGAATTGGCGGAGGGAGGGGGATTTGAACCCCCGATACGGGGTTTAGCCCGTATGACGATTTAGCAAACCGTTGCCTTCAGCCACTCGGCCATCCCTCCGTGAGGAAAACGAATATATGATATGAAATTTTACGCGGAAATGCAAGCGGGAAATCGAAAAATTTGATAGAATATCCGCAATGGATATTTCAGCCGCAAAATTTGCCATCCCGCGCGTGATCGCCTGGGAAGTCACAAGACGCTGCCCGCTGCGCTGCCGCCACTGCCGCGCAGGAGCGGCCGATGTGCCATACGAACATGAACTATCCACCGCGGAATGCATGAAGGTGCTCGACTCGCTAGCGCCACTCGCCGCCAAGAAACCCGAACGCGTCGGTCCGCCGGAGATGATGATCATCTGGACAGGCGGCGAGCCGATGATGCGGCCCGACATTATAGATCTCGTTGCCCACGCCACTAGCCTCGGCATCCGCAGCGTGATGGCTCCGTGCGGACTTCTCGTCACGCCAGAGCGCCTCGCCGCCTTGAAGGACGCCGGCGTGGCGGCATGCTCGTTCTCCATTGACGGACCAGACGCCGCATCTCACGACGCCTTCCGCGGTGTACCAGGCGCTTTCGACAACGTGATGCGCGCCATGCGCGCCGCACGCGAAGTCGGCATGCCCTTCCAGATGAACACAACGGTCTCCACGCTTAACGTGGACCGCCTTGAAGAACTCTACGCGCTCGCCGTCACCCAGGGCGCCGCGAAGATCGACCTCTTCTTCCTCGTGCCCGTAGGCCGCGGCAAGGCCATCGCCGACTACGCCCTTTCGCCGGACGCCACACGCGCCGTGCTGGACTGGGCCTTCGCCAAGACAGTCGCAGGCCCACTTCCCATCAAGGAGACATGCTGCCCTTCCGCGCCCGCGTACTGGGCCGAATGGCGCCGTACGCACGATGTCCCTCCCTCCCGCCCTCCATGCGGCTGCCTTGGCGGACGAGGCTTCGCGTTTCTATCGCACGTCGGCGACCTGCAGACCTGCGGCTTCATCGACGTTCCCTGCGGAAACGTGCGCGACTTCGGCTGCGACTTCCCCGCCCTGGTTTCCGCCGCCGCCAATCCTCTCGGGGTCGCCGGAAACTGCCGCAGCTAGTCCTCCTTCGTCACGCCGAGGCGCATCAGCGGCAGCACCTGTTCAGCGCGATGATCAAAGTTGAACACAGTGAAGCCCTTGAATCCAAGATCGCGCGTGGCCAGAATCTGCTTGGCAAGGCGTTCTGCGTCGCGCCCATCGCTCGGCCAGCATGAAAGACCGATGCCGGGATAGAGAGGCACCTTGCCGCAGCGCTTGAGCTGCGCGCGCAATTGGCTGCGCAGCTGCGGGACTGCGTTGACGTAGTCCATCGGGCAGGCAAAGTCCAGGAGTCCATCCCTGCACCACGCAGGCCAGTCCTGCGCCATGCTAGACACTGCCGACGCGTGGCTGCCGATGAGCGCCGCCGACACCTGTATCCCCGGCGCCTCGCGATGCACCCGCTCCGAAACCGTCCGTACCACCTTCGTGATGTTTGCACGGCGGAAGTCGTTCCACTTGTCCTTGAACTTTCCGTCGTCGCGCACATCGGCGGGCCAATGCTCCACCGGCGTGCCGATCTCAGCCTCAAAACGAGCCCGGCATCCATCGCAGAAGCAGTTATCCGTGCCAGGGTAGCGGATGTAGTCGAAGTGAACGCCATCCGGCCCCATCTTCGCAAGCTCCACCATCGCGTCGATCTCCATTTGCTGGTTTTCTGGATGGGACGGGCACAGCCATCTGTCAATCTGCGAGCCGCTGGCGTTCACCTGCGTACGGCCTTCTGACTTCATCTTCTTCACGAATGCAGACGAGGTGAGGTGCCCCATGTTCCAGCACACTTTCCACACGTGCATCTCGACGCCGTACTTTCTGCATGCGGCACGGCATTGTTCAAAGGCGTCGCCCTTCGTCGCCACATCGGCCGCGACGGGCAGAACCTTCGATGGGTAGAACGCCACGCCGCCCCAGCTGAGATTGGGGATAATCATGTTGAAGCCCTGCTCCTTCAGGAACTTGACCGAGGCGTCCCAGTCGCGTCCGCCGCCAAGCCCGCGCGCGCTGTGGCACCAGAACGCGCGCTTCTCGCCCTTGCGCGACGGCCTCGTCTCGAGCCATTTCATCAGCTCCTTCTTCCGCTCGGCTTCGTCCGCCTCATGCTGCGCCATCTTCTTCTCAAGCGCGGGTGCCATCTCGCCAACGAGAGAGCGCAGGAACGGCACATCCACCATGCCCGTGGCCCCAAGGCGCTGATCCTTTGAGCGGCGCACGCCTTCGATGCCCTCCACCTCTGCGCTCTGCACGTTGCACGCAAGAAGGCGGCCACCGCCTGTCACGTATGCCTTCAAAAGGTCGGCCTTGCCGGAAGGAAGCGCGGGATTGTACGGCAGCACAACGGCCACTGCGTTCGTGAGCGAACCCTCGGCGAGAGCGCGGTCTGCCACGACAGACGCCGCAAGACCGGCCGAACGCAGAGCGGTGACCATTCTGTCGGCATATTTCATGCACCTCGTGGCCTCGTCGCCGCCACCTGCGGCCACCGACTCCGCACTAACCACAACGACATCGGCGGCATCGGAGCCATCATACGCAAGATTGGCAATCGCGCAGACTGCGCGGCCATCTCCCGCGCGCCATCCGCTGATGCGCATGCAGCTCACCTTGTCCCAGCCAGCCACCTTCCCTTCGAGCCTCACTGGCGTCTTCTTCACAGAGATGCGCTGCCATTTGCCGTTCTCCTCCGGGCAGAAAGAGCAATGATACCATCCGTCGCCGCTCTTGAAGTAGAAGCTGAACGCCGAGAACTGGTCGAGATCGCTGCAGTAGAAGTCGAACTGCAGTCCGTCCATCCGCGAGAGGTCGCAAGGGAGCTGAAGATCCCAGCTTGCGCGCATCGGCGGCTTCTTGTCCGAAAAATCGACGGGCATCGACACCACGCCCGGAGCCGCCAGGCTCACGGGCAGCGTCTCGCCGCCGCGGAACACGGCCTTTGCCCCTGCGGCGTTTGTGACGGCAAGCCATGCCGGCACAATGCGCGCCGAGCCGGCAGGCGGCGCAGGCGGCAGCTCGTCTTTGCGAGAGCATCCCGCCGCTACGAGAAGCGCGAGAACCGGCAGCAACGACCTAAACGACATCTTCTAGTCTCCTATTCCATGCGCGGCGGCATCCAGCTTGGCGAGAAGCGCCACGGCTGCGGCCGCCTCGGCGGCTGCCTTCGACCTGCCCTTCGCCTCAGCGGAGCCAATGCCCTTCACGGTGACGCGCGCTGTGATGACAGGCTCGTGCGCAGGTCCCTCCATGCTAAGTATCTCATAGACGGGACGTACCTGCGGCGTGCGGCTCTGCGCGATCTTCTGCACCACCAGCCGAGGATTCTCCACGCGCTCGTCGCATGGACCTTCCACCGACATTTCAAGCCGTGCGAACACCTTCCTCGCCGCCGCATCTCCGCCATCCAGCCACACGGCCCCCATCAGAGCCTCCATTGCGTCGGCCACCGGCTTCGCCCCAGGAGGAAGCTCCGGAAGCCCTTCGCCGCGCACAAGATGACGACGCAGGCCGATTCGTTCCGCAAGCGCCGCAAGAGCCTTCCCCGAGACGAGATGGGCACGGCGCATCGTGAGCGGCCCCTCCTGCTCGCCAGGAAAAGCCCTGTACAGCGCCTCGGCCACAAAAAGCCCGAACACGGCGTCGCCAAGAAACTCCAGGCGCTGGTTGTCGTCCGCATCAGGACTGCTCTGGCGCACAGACGGCGTGGAAAGCGCAAGCGCCAGCAGCGCCGGGTCGCGGAATTCGTAGCCTATCTTCTGCTCTAGTTCGGTCATGCCGGTCATCCTATTGAGCTGCCAGACCATCCGAGCTTGCGGTTCAGCACGTCACACGGGTCGTATCCAGCAAGCTCAATGAGCGGCACCCCTTCTGCTGCCTTTTCGATCTCAAGGAGATCGCCTTCTGCGAGGTGCCCGGCGGGCGCGCCGTCGGCAAACGCCTCGAGCGACTCGGCACCGGGACGCGGACGCACGCGCACTCCGATGCGCACTGTGTCGCGCACCACAAGCGGACGCGACGTGAGCGCGTGGGGGCATATCGGCGTTATGACGATTGACTGCGAATCAGGCAGCAGAATCGGTCCACCCGCCGAAAGCGAGTAGGCCGTCGAGCCAGTCGGCGTGGCCACAACGAGACCATCCGCGAAGAAGCGCGTGGTGAACCGCCCGTCTATCGCGAGCTCTATCACGGCGGCGTGTCCAGAGACGCTCTTCGAGACGACCACGTCGTTCAGCGCCACCTGGCCGCCCACCTTGAGGGCCGTGCGGTACGACACCGTGAAGTCGCCCGAGCGCAGCGCCTTGAGCGCGGCCTCGAAGAACGGCCTCTCCACGCCCGCGAGATATCCCAGCGAACCGAGGTTCAGCCCGAGAAGCGGCACACCTGGAAAACGATGCACGGCAGATAGCATAGTGCCGTCGCCGCCAAGCACCACCACCGCCTCGGGAGTTGAGTCGTCAAGATCAAGGCCTATTCCAAGCGCGACCGTCGTCAGGCGCTGGAGCTCCGAGACGGCGGCTGGCTTTGTGGAATTGGCGTAGAACCTGATTCGCTTCACTCTTGCCTTCCTGCCGCGCGGCTAGAGCGCGGCTAGCTTCTTCGCCACAAGCGGCCCCACGATCTTGGGATCGGCCTTGCCCTTCGAGAGCTTCATCACCTGGCCCACGAAGAAGCCTGCAGCAGCCTTCTTGCCTGCCTTGAAATCGGCAACGGGGCCGGGATTCGCGGCGATAGCCTGATCGACGAACGCCTCTAGAGCTGATGCATCCGAGACGGCGCCAAGGCCGCGTTCCTTCACGATCGCCTCGGGGTCGCCGCCCTTCTCGAATATCTCGGGCAGCAGCTCCTTGAGCGTGGGACCGTTGATCGTGCCCTTCGCGGCAAGCGTCACGAGCGAGCGCAGCGCCTCGGGGCGCATGGCGCATTCGCCGATCGCCTTGCCGCTTTCGTTCAGAAGCGCCATCACGTCGCTCATGTACAGATTGCAGAGCTGCTTTGCGACTTTCTTGTCTAGACCCTTCGCGGCAGCCTCGAAGTAGTCGGCGTTGGCCTTGTGCTGGGAAAGGACGTCGGCATCGTATTCGGCGATCCCGTACTCCTCGATCATTCGCGCGCGGCGTGCCTTGGGCTGTTCGGGAAGGAGCGCGCGCCAGGCCTCAATCTGCTCTTCCGAGAGAGCCACGGGAACGAGGTCCGGTTCGGGGAAGTAGCGATAGTCGTGGGCGTTCTCCTTTGAGCGCATGGACGCCGTTTCGAACGCCTCGCCGTCCCACCTGCGAGTTTCCTGGATGATCGGAATCGAATGCGCCATGCACTCGCGCTGGCGGCGCGCCTCGTACTC
>CAMIVJ010000143.1 GCA_946401765.1 uncultured bacterium
CGCTGAAGAGCAGGCGGTGACGGTGGCCGGTGCCGCCGTCCACGTCAAGCTGCACGAGGGCCGAGCCGAGGATGTGGCCGGCGTTGAAGAAGGTGAGCGTGACGCCCTTGAATATCTCGCGCGGCTCGCGCATGTGGACCGGCTCCATGTGCGCCATGAGCGCGTCCACGTCCTCCTCCTCGTACAACGGCTCGAAGAGGCGTTTCCCCTGGGCGCGGCGTTTTTTGTTCACGTACTCGAGGTCGCGCCTCTGCAGGAAGCAGGAGTCCTTCAGCAGCACTGAGCAGAGATCTACCGTTGACTGCCTTGCGAACACCTTTCCGCTGAAGCCGTGGCGCACCAGCTGCGGCAGGTTTCCGGAGTGGTCGATGTGCGCATGCGAGAGGATCACCGCGTCGATCTTCGCGGGATCCACCGGCATGTTGCGGTTCTTCTCGAACGCCTCCTTGCGGTGGCCCTGGTAGAGGCCGCAGTCGAGAAGAATGCGCTTGCCGTTGGCCTCCACGAGATGCATGGAGCCGGTGGTCGTCTGTGCAGCGCCGTAGAACGTGATCTTCATGGTATTTCGCTCCTTCCTTGCCTATTGGCTTAGATGACAACAGCCTAAAATCATCACCATCGACACAATGTCATGGCAGCGAACTGCCGCTACACCTTGATGACGTTTGTCTCGAGCGCCTTGCCCTTCACGCCGTAGCTCGACACGGGCGTCACCAGGAAGGCAGATTCCTTCGCGTCCCCTGCCAGCACGGTGCGCGGCAGCAGGCACTCCACCGGCGCGGTCGCATCGGGATCATTCCGCGAGCGGTGGTAGCCCGGCGCTACAACGCGCGAGAGAATCGCGCCTTCGGCGGCGCCCTTGAGCGCGATCTCGTACTCGTACACGCGCGCCTTCGCGGCGAGCGCGGCGGGGAACTCGATCTTCAGCACGGGCGGCTTCGCCTTCGCAGGCGGAGCCGCATTGGCGGCAGGCGCGGCCTTGACCGAGGCCACGGCCTTCGCCTGCTCGGGAAACGCCGGCGCGCCAAGCAGGGCGGCGCGCTTCTTGAATTCGAACGGACGGCTCTCCGCGACGGGCAGCGGCAGCACCCAGTCGTCGCCAAGCGACGCATCGCGCGAGAAGTCGCGGCGCACGATCTGCACATGGTCGCTGAACACGCTCACGAGCATTCCCTGGCGGTTGTCGAACGTCTTCTGCGCCGGCATGAGCGCGCCCTTGCCGGCGTTGGCGTACGGACCCTTCCCAATAGCGAACCGGCTCGTGTAGCGAAGCGACGCCGTGCCGATCGAAGTGAACGCGCCCTGCCAGACGCTGCGCTCGTCGGTGAGCGTGTAGTGCGAGTGGCCGGAGAAGGCGATCGCGTTGGGGTGCTTCGCGAGCGCGCGCATCACGCGACCGTCGTCACGTCCCCAGGCCTCCGGACCATAGCACGTGCCGCTCGGATGCGGATGCTGCACGTAGAAGAAGGGCTGAGACGGATCAAGCTTGCCGCCGTTCGCCGCAAAGAACTCCTCCACGCCAGAGATGCCGATCTCGTCCTTGCCACGGCATCCATCCGCCGTCCAATGTCCGCCGACGAACGAGTAGCCGTTCACAGTCTTCAGCCACACCGGCTCGAACGGCTCGTGCCAGATGCGCTCCCAGTTGCCCTTGTAGTCGCTGCGCAGAACCTTCGTGGCGCGCACTGCGGCGTCGGGGAACACCTTCTCCGCGAAATTGCCGTAAGAGAATCCCTCCCAGTCATGGTTGCCGGTCACGAAGAGGCGCGTGACCTTGCGCCCGTCGGGCGCGCGGTCGTTGGGAAACACCGAGAACCAAGCCTTCGCCACTGCCTCCATCTCGCCGACCATGCCATGGTCTGCTATGTCGCCCGCGATCATCACGGCGTCAACGCCCTGGTCGCGGAACCATTCGAGCGTGTGGATGAAAGTGGTGCAGTCGTTGGGCTCGTATAGTCCCTTGCCGTCGTTCGAGAGGCGCACGTGCACGTCGCTCACCACGCCAAAGCGCAGCTTTGGCGTGCCGTCGCAGCATGTGCCCGTGAAGATGCGGCAGCCGCTCAATGCGCCGAGAGCGCCGAAGGCGCCGCCGATGAAGAATCTGCGTGAAACGTTCATTGTCATTCCCTCCTAGAAGCCGAGGTCTTCGTCCACAAGCACCACCTCCGCGGCTATGCCGGTGGGACGGCGGTCGAACACCACCGTGACCTTGCAGATGCGGTCCGGCGAGTCGCAGTCGGCGCACTTGCCCGTGAGCGCGCACGGCGTCTGCTTGCCGAGGCGGCGGCAGTTCGGCGGGCACGCGCAGCGCTTGATGCGCGCGATTGCGTCGTCGATGCCGCCCTCCACGATCTTGTTGCGTCCGATCACGTACATGACCTTCTTCGGACCTCCCACCGACGCCGCAACGCGGTTGCCGTTGCCGTCGATGTTCACGATTCTGCCGTCCGCCGTGAGCGCGTTTGCGCTGAGCAGGAAGAGATCCACGTCGCCGCGCCTCTGCGGGGCCTTGCCCGTCTGCGCCAGCGCCTCCATCGCGCCGATCTCCTTAAGCGTCATGCTTCCGCCGCATCCGATCGTCGCGGCGGTCTCGGCAACCTTCAACACGCGTTCGCGCGCCTCCGCGCCGGTGGCGCAGCACACCACGTCGAAGCCGCGGCGGCGAAGCGCCTCGGCCGTCTTCTCAAGAATTTCGTTCATGTCGTCTTCTCCTTTGGATGGGCAGCCCCCACTATGTCGCGGGCGCACGGGAAACCGTGACGCGCGCAGTAGGCGGCGATGCCGTCCGCCACGCGCTGCGCAGTGGAAGGATCCGAGAAAGTGGCCGTGCCGACGGCAACGGCCGTTGCGCCAGCGAGCATCAGCTCCACGGCGTCGCGCGGCTCGTACACGCCGCCCATTGCGAGTATCGGAAGCTTCGTTACGCGGTAGGCGTCCCACACCGCCTTCACTGCCACGGGATGCACGCAGCGTCCGGAGAGACCGCCCGTAACGTTGCCCAGCACCGGACGGCGCGTCTCCACGTCTATCACCATCGCGGGAATCGTGTTGATGAGGGCGAGCGCGTCGGCGCCGCTTTCCTCGCATGCGGCCACGTACGGCGAGACGTCAGGCACGTTGGGGGCGAGCTTCACGATGAGCGGCAGCCGCGTGGCCGCACGCACCGCGGCAACGACCTTCGCGAGCACCGCGGGGTCCTGCCCAAAGGTGTGTCCGCCGGACTTCACGTTCGGGCAGCTCACGTTCATCTCGATGGCCTTTACGGGGCTTGACGGCGACGCCGCGGCCGCAGCGTCAAGACGCTTCGCGACCTCTGCGTACTCGTCGATCGATCCGCCCCAGATGTTGACGATGAGCGGCGGCACGTTCTCCGCGCCGCACGCAGAGCCCACCGTGCGCACGTAGTGCGTCACGTAGTGCGCTAGAAAGGCGTCCACGCCCGGCCCCTGCAGCCCGATTGCGTTCACTAGCCCGCCCAGCACCTCCACGTGGCGCGGCATCGGGTTGCCTGGCCATGGACCAAGGCGCACGCCCTTTGCGGTGACCGCGCCGAGACGCGAGTAGTCGATCGCGCCCACGTATTCCGGACCGTATCCAAAGGTGCCGCTCGCAGTGGCCACGGGCGTGCGCATCGCAAGTCCGCCGAGATCCACTTTCAAAACCACTTCTGAAGCTTCCATCGCAGCCACCTCCCTAGCCGTCCCAGACGATGTCGGCCGCCGCGAATACCGGACCGTTCACGCAGCAGCGCGCGTTGAACACGTCGCCGTTTGGCATGCGGATCTTCTGTATGCACGCGAAGCACGCGCCAACGCCGCACACCATGTGGCGGTCCATCGAGATCCAGCCCGGCATTCCTGCGGCCAGGGCGCGATCGGCAACGGCCTTCAGCAGGCCGTCGGGACCGCAGGTGAAGAGCTCGAAGCGCTCGCCGGACTGCCTAAGCTCCGCGAGAGTCTCGTCAAGCGGCGCGGTCACGAATCCTTTCACGCCGGCGCTGCCGTCGTTCGTGGCGGTGCGCACCTCCACGCCAAGCGCCTCGAAACGGTCGACTGCGAGAAGATCGTCCTTCGTTCGCCCGCCCACGAAGAGCACTGGACGTCCGCAACCCTCGCGCGCGTCGCGCACCATGCGCTTCGCGAGGAAGTGAAGCGGCGCCACGCCGTAGCCGCCTCCCACGAGAAGAGGCGCCCCCTTGCAGGTGAGCGGGAAACCGCGTCCAAGTGCGCCCATCACACGCACCTCGTCGCCCTCCGCCACGCGCGCGAGCGCCTCCGTGCCGCGACCGACGATCTTGTACATCACTGTGACCTCGCCGCTTTCGGCGTCGGCGTCGAACACCGAAAACGGACGCCGCAGCGCGCTCGCCTCGAGCCCAGGCACCTTCACGTGCACGAACTGGCCCGGAACGAGCGCCGCCGCGATACGCGGCGCGCACAGCACGAGGAACCGGTATCCCGGCCCCGCCGCGCTGTGCCGCACAACCTTTGCAGCCTCGTCGGCAAGCATGCTGCCTCAGTAGTTCTGTGGCTCGATCTGGAAGTACGCCTTGGGATGCGCGCACACCGGGCACATCTCGGGGGCCTTCTCGCCCTCGATGATCGCGCCGCAGTTGCGGCACTGCCAGCGGTTCGGCCCGATGCGCACCCACACCTCGCCCTTCTCGATGTTCGCGGCGAGCTTGCGGTAGCGCTCCTCGTGGTGCGCCTCGATCTCGGCAACCTTCGTGAAGAGGAACGCAAGCTTGTCGAAGCCCTCGGCCTTGGCCTCCTCGGCGAAGCGCTTGTACATGTCGGTCCACTCCTCATGCTCGCCAGCGGCGGCGGCGAGGAGGTTGGCGGGCGTGTCGCCGATGCCGCCGAGCTCCTTGAACCAGAGCTTCGCGTGCTCCTTCTCGTTGAGCGCCGTCTCCTGGAAGATGGCCGCGATCTGCTCGTAGCCCTCCTTCTTCGCCTTCGAGGCGAAGTAGTCGTACTTGTTGCGCGCCTGCGACTCGCCCGCGAAGGCCGTCATCAGGTTCTGCTCAGTCTTGCTGCCTTTGAGTTCCATCTCTGTTCTCCTGTTGCTGTTGCTTAAGTGCTGTTCGTCTGGCGTCATGCCGAACCGTCTCACATCTCCTCGAAGTTTTCCTTGCCTACGCCGCACATCGGGCAGGTCCAGTCGTCGGGAAGGTCCTCAAACGCGACGCCGTTGTTGTCGGCGGGGTCATAGACGTATCCGCAGATCTTGCACACGTACTTCTTCATTTCATTTTCTCCTTTTGCGCCCGGCCCGTCAGCCCGGCGCCTCGCGGCGCCAGCTCGGCATTCGGTTTCGGGACGCAGATGAGTATATGGTATTTTGAGCCCGATTACAAGCCCCAATTTTCGGCGCCGTCATTTCGAATCCACCCTCGGCTTGGTGGTCTGCTGCGCGCATATCTTCTCGAACGAGACGCGCATCTGAGCCTCGGAGCCCCACGCCACGCGCTTGCGTTCTGGACTTATTATGCGACAGTGGCCTGTAACGATGTTGCGTTCAAGCTTCCATCCGTCGCACGTGTCGAGAACGTCCCACCACACCCCGGCGTCCATAACCTTCCAATCGAGGTTGATGCGTCCCTGCGGCACGCGCACCTGGGCGGACTTAGACGGCTTGCCGTCAAGGATGCGCCGCAGTTCGGTGAAGTAGAACGCCGCGAGGTGGTTGCATACGCGCTTCACGGTCTCGGAACGCCCCCATGCGGCGTCGATCTTCGTCTCGTTCGTGATCGTCTTGGGCACGGCGTATTCCACCACGTTCGCGAGCGCTACGGGCGAGCCGTTCCTGCCAAGCGCCGGAGCGCCCTCGCCGCCGACGATGTCGTAGCAGTACTTTAGCACGGAGTCCTTGGGATTCACCACCACGATCGCGGGCTGCACGCAGCCAAGGCCCATCTTCACGACGTCGGCGTCGCTCATGGGGATGGCGGGCGCAAGCAGTATGCCCTGCTCAACCTTCAGGCCCCTTCTCGAGAGCTCCGCGAGCGTACGCGCCACAACGCGTCCGCCCAGAGAATGGCCTACAAGCACGAGCTCGGAGCGGAATGCGGCGTTGGTGGCGGCGATCTCGTCGGCAAGCCGCTTCGCGGCGACGTCCGCATTCGCCGCGGAGGTCGACCATCCACGGTCGCCGTCCCAGCCCCAGAACGCGCACTTCGCGTTCTTGAACACATTCGTGCAGGACGTGTATGCAAGCCCGTTCGTCTCGGTGGTTCTGTTCCATCCAGGCACATACCACACCTCTGCCTGCGCCGCCGCAGCAACGCCCGCTGCAAGAACCGCCATTGTCAGCTTTCTCATTTCTCTGCATCCTCCCTCATTGAGGTCCTAGCCCCCTTCCTTGCAGGTCCTTTCTTTCGCTGGGGCCGAGGTCCGTGTTTGAAAGTCGATGCGTCCCGCACGTTTCCCAGTGCGCAAAACCCGCTCCACTATTCATGCTTCTCCTTCTCGCATTTCTTTTGACGATTCTCATAGTCGTTGATACAGTCATAAGGCAAACAGAGGATGTCAAATGCAGGTGCGATAACGTAACACTCTACAGGATGAACAACTATTGCAATAGGCCAAAGTATAAACGGACCGACGAAAGGAACAAAAAACCACCCCAGAATATAGCGTCACCCATTGTGTGCCCTTTAAACCAGTTATCACGACCAATCTCTTCATTAGCATATTTGGTAGAGGCAAAGTACTCTCCGTCCCGATTGACAACCGTGTAACATCCCTGCTGCAGCAAGCATGCCAGTGCCATCGCAATCATTATCGTCTTTCGTTTCATGACTTTTCTCCTTTTCCGTTTTAGACAAGATTAAGTGAGCCTCAACGCATTCCCTCAATCCTGTCTATACTCTACTTCAAGCGTTATACCTCTCCTCTTTGCAAGAGTCGCATTCAAGTTCCT
>CAMIVJ010000144.1 GCA_946401765.1 uncultured bacterium
CGGCTTCGTACCTGACCGCGATCTACGACGCGCACAATTCGCGTGTGAGCATCGAGGACGCCGTCCTGCCGAACTGGCAGACCGCCAACACGACGGCCGCGCTCGGAGACTGGCCTTACGCCATCGGCACGGGGCGCGCAACAGACACCCAGATGGGCGCTCGCATGTACCTCGGAAAGATCCGTTCCGTGCGCGTGTACAACCGGGTGCTCGACGCGGCGGAACTCGCGGTCAACAGGATTGTCGATGACGCGCGCTTCTTCGGCATGGTCGAAGCGAACGTTGTCGTGGCGTCGAACGGTGCGGGGCTCTCCGGGACGGAACCAGAAGGCGACTACATGGTGAACGGCAGCCACACGTTCACGGTCCCCGCGAGCGTGGTGAAGGCGGACGGCACGACGTGGACGCCGACAGGCTACAGGATCGAGATACGGGACGCCAACGGCGTGTGGACGGCCCTTGAGGAGTCGTCGGCGACGGAATACGCCTACACGAACTGCGAGGCGCGTGCGCAGGTGCGCCTCACGTGGAACTGGAAGCTCGCTGACGGCGTGAAGAAACTCGACGCCGACGACTACGCGCAGGCCGGGCTTCTCCTCAACTTCGACGGCATCCGCAACGCCGGTCTTGCGGCGGATCACGACGCGGAGGCGGAGACGTGGGCGAACCTCGGTTCGCTCGGCAGCGCGGTCGATGCCACGAACGCCGTCATCTCCTCGGAATACTGGCAGGCCGACTCCGCGTTTGGCAACTGGACGGGCAGGGGCTACGTGTTCAAGTGCCGCAACTACTTCGCGCTGAAGGACAAGGTCGCGCTCGGCAGCGAGGCGACGACGCAGGTCGTCGTTGACTACGACACCGTCGGGACAAAGCACTACAACACCGACCCGCACAAGGTCAGATGGCCGTGCATCTTCGGGGCGAAAGACATTTCCAACCACTTCATCCTCTACATGAACATCGACAACAACGTGGACATGAAAACCTACACGTACGTTTTGGGCAACGCGGACTATCGCAACGAAGTTAACCGGTGGGATGGACGCTACATCAACCGCATCATCGAGTCGCGTTCCGCAAAGACGGACACAATGACGGTTTCGGCGGGGGCTTCGTGGAACAGCGCAAGCAAGGCGATTCCAGTCGGCATGGAGGTCGGCAGCCATTCCCTCGCTATCGGTACGGGAACCAGCACCGCGTCGGGATGGGCCGAGCACATCTACGCCGGCACGGTGTTCGCCGTGCGCCAGTACGACCGCGTGCTCACCGATGCGGAACTCCAGCGCAACAAGGCGATCGACGAGGCGCGGTTCTTCGGGCGGATCGGCGGGCTTGGCGAGACGGACGTCGTGCTCGTCAGGAGCGAGTCGCCGGGCGGCGCCGTGACGGTTGCGGACGAAGGCGCGTACATCATCCGCGGCACGGGATCCATGACGTTTGCCGCGCCAGAGACGGCGACTGCTGGCGGCAGCACATACGCATGCGCCGGATACCGCATTGAGGCGTGGGACGCGGCGGCGCGCGTGTGGAACGTCGTGACGACCTCCGCCGACAGCACGGTTACGCTCTCCGGCACGTCGGGCGCGGCGAACCGCCGCCTTTCGTGGCTCTGGACGCTGACGCAGGGCATCCGCACCGCTTCCGACTACACCACCGCCGACTACGTGCAGGCGGGCCTCGTCTCGAACTTCGACGGACTCAGCAACTACGGCGAGGGCCGCACGCACTATGGCGCGGCGGATATCTGGCTGAACCTCGCAGACGGCGGCCCTGACGCGGCGCTCGTCGCCACGGCGCTTGGCGACGACCAATCCGACTCCGCCAAGGCCGGATCGTGGGGCGCGGACGGATACACCTTCGGCGGCAAGAACCATTTCGCGCTGAACGGAAACGTCGCATTCGGCCAGCAGCTTTCCGCGCAGTTCATCCTGGAGTACGACCACGACAGCAACATAGGCACCTATCCCACAATTTTCGGGACCACCGCGAACACGGCCAGGGACGACCTCGTCGTGTATTTCGACAGGTCTTCGGGCAACGTGAACAACGGCCTCAAGCTGCATCCGAACTTCAAGCTGCACCACAAGACGCGGCACACGATGGCGACGGACTGGACGGGGCCGTACCTCAACGCGTTCTACGACGACCTCGAGAGGAAGAAGGCCAGCATCAGCAACGACGTGCTGCCCGTCTGGGTGAACTCCAATGCGTCGGGCACGTTGCCATCGTGGCCATACACCATCGGCACGGGACGCAACGTCACCCAGCAGACGCGCATGTTCGTTGGCAAGATGTCGTCCGTCAGGCTCTACAACCGAATCCTCACGGACGACGAACTGCGCCAGAACCGCAAGGTCGACGAGATCCGCTATCGCGGCAACTTCGCCGACTACGCGAACCTTACAGTTGTGAATGCGCAGCCGGACGGCCTTGCGGAGGGCGAGACGGCGCAGGGTTCCATGGCAGATGGCGACTATGAGCTGACGGGCAGCATGACGTTTACGGCGGCGCCAGTCGTCGTGGGCGGGCGGACGCTTCGTCCGCGCCATACGGTCGAGACGAAGGTTGACGGCGTCTGGACGCGGAAGGCCCGCGTCTTTGGCGGAGCATGCACGCTTTCCGCCGGCGCCGCGCCGCAGCGCCTCACCTGGACCTGGGAGAAGGTGCCCGGTCTCACCATCTCGGTGCGATAAAGAATAATCTACAGTCAAAGACCAACAAGGAGACAAGAAGCAATGAAAGTGCAAGATGCAATGCTCGCGGCGATTGCCGCGTTGTGTGTGGCGACGGCGCCTTCGCCGTCGCAGGCGGGGCTCGTGGCGAAGTGGAACTTCGACAACTACGATCCGGAGAACCCCACGAGCGCCGCGATTCTCGCGCCAACCGTCGGCAACTTTGCGGCGATTCCCTGTACGGGCACTACCGAGTCGACAGAGGTGACAGACGGCACCCTCGGCCCGATCACCGTAGTCGGTGTTGGGCTTTCCGAAGGCGACATGGCGCTTTCCATCCCTAAGGGGGCGCATCTGAAGATCCCTCTCCCCGCCGGCATCGTGCGCGACAAGAGCTGGATGCTGCGCATCAGGTTCAATCTGCCTTCTTCGTCTCCTAACGCCCTGAATACGCTTGTGAGCGGCGAGTACGACGGCGTCGGCAATGGAATCTGGTACATTTCCGGCAATAATCTAATTCAGGGCAATGAAGGCCTTTTCGGAACGTCGGCTGAGGAGAACGTCAACAGCACTGGAAACGCCGGGCAGCAGAAGAGCAACGGATGGAATGCGTTCCGTCTCGTCTCGAAGGATGTGTGGCACTCCTTTACGGCCCACTTCGCCCCGGACGGCGTTTCCTCGACGCTTGACGGGTACCGCTGTGTTTCCTTGACGAGCAAGAACGACATCCGCAGTAGCAAGTTCACGGGCGATGGATTCGTCCTCTGCGCAGGCAACAGTTCTGCCACGATCTACATCTCTTCCGTCGAGGTGTGGGAGGATATGCCGCTGTACCGCGATGCCAGTGGTGCAGCCTACATCCCGGCTTCAAGCCGGACGATTTTTTCCGGGATATCCCTTGAAGACCTCCGCGACATGTACATCTCAGTGAAGGGACTGGGCTCGTGGGGGCCATACGCCCGCACCATGTCCTCGTGGGAGCACATCGTCACGTCCGACGGCGACGGGAACGTGACGGATCTCAAGATCGATCTGCGCGACAGAATCGGCAGTGGTGCGATTCTCTGCGATTTCACTGACGCCGGGCTTGACGTGGCCGGAAACACGTTGCGCATGCAGTGGTCGCTTGGATGGCCGAATCCGTACTTCACGGCAGATGGCGGCTTCACTTCGTCCGCTAACCAGCAGGCCGCGCCAACGAGCTGGAACGGCAACGGCTACTCGGCGTACAACATCTATGCGCTTCCGTTCCGTCCGCTCGACGGCAGCCTCGCGTGGAGCATGCAGATGGGCACCGGCAAGTTCGGCAACCCGGTGCTCTCCATCGTGGGGAGCAATCCCACGCTCACCTTCGACGCGGCCCCGCGCGCCGATTCGCTCACGCTCGACTGCGGGCGAGGCGACGGCAGGGCGGGCGTAACGTTCGCATACGCATCCGAGGATATGAAGAACATGGCGAACCTCGGCGGGCTGAACGTGGGAGACGGCGTGGCCCTGACGATTCCCGTTGGCGTCTCAATTCCCGGCGCGGTCACGCTTGGGCGCGGCGCGTCCATCCTGTTCGACATGGGAGGGCTGGCGTTCTTCGAGGACGGGCAGACGCTCCTCGTCGCGACGGGCGGAATCGCGCTTCCGGAAGGTGTGGACGTGGGAGAAGTCGCGTCGGCTTCCCGCGGCACGGTGGAGTTCGCCGACGACAACACGAGGCTTGTGTACAAGGCGCCCCCCGCAAACGAGCCGATCACGGCGGTGTGGACGGGTGGTGGCCAGCGCGCGACGGTGAACGATCCGCTCAACTGGACGTGCTGGAACTATCGCGACGAAGTGCTTGAAGGCGCCGTGCCGAGCGTGTTCACCACGATCACCGTGACAGGCGCCACTACGTTCAACGTGCCAGCCGGGCAGACGCTGACGTGCAAGCAGCTGATCATCGGAAGCTGCTCGCTTGAGGCGGACTGCGACTGGAGCGGCATCGGCGCGCATCCGCCGTTCGTGGACAACACGGAGGTGGACATGAACGGCCACAATCTCACGGTCGGCGGACTTAATTCGGATAGCACCGTGACGATCAAGAACGAAGTCGAGGGCGATCCAAGCGAGTTTTGCGTATTCGCGACAGAAGACACCGTCAACACGAAGGTGCTCATTGCCGGCAATGTCAAGTTCGTCAAAGACGGCAATGGAGCGTTCTCCGCGGCGCGTGCCCAGACCTACACCGGCGGCAGCGAACTGCGGGGCGGCACGACGAGAGTGTCGCTCAACGCCACGCAGCAGACGACCATGGGGGCGAGCGGAAAGGGAATCCTCGTGCGCAACGCCACGCTGGAGCTTGGCGGAGAGGTGTGGTACACCATCTATCCAATCGTGCTGGACGGCGGAACGATCCTTTCTACGTTCTCGGCAAATCTAACCACCTACGGCGGCGGGGCGATATTCGGCAGGACAACTCTTCTCTCCGACTCCACATTCCTCACTACCAGTACAGGAAATCTTCGTCTCTGGACGGGACATGTGCTGGATCTCGGCGGGCATGCGCTCGACGTGGATCTAACAGATTCCGGGAAATTCATCATTGGTTCTGATGCGGATCAGAACCCCACCACTACGTTCACGAACGGCACGATGAACGTTTCCAACGGCACGTTCTTCATCTACAATGGATACAAGGGCACGGTAGAGAGCAGGACTGCGCGGCTGCGCATGAACTGCGCGATGAACATCCCCTCCACCTGCACGTTCAATGTCGGCGACTACGAGGCGCTGTATGAAGGCGAAGTGAACTCGGGCACAGGTGAAATGAACGTATATGGCTCGTTCAAGCCGACGACTGACGGCTTCTACGGCTGCACGCTGCAGAACGGCTCGACGCTTGACCTCTCCGGCAGGACCGGCACGTGGTCCACTACGTCCAAGTTCACCACCGGCTCCGCAGTCGTCACGTTCGTCGAAGGTGCCGAAGTGACGGTGAACCTCGCCGGGCGCAGAGATCTTTCCAGCATGCTGCGCAACGACCAGTACATAGTCACATGGGCCGAGCCTCCTCACTTCTCCGTCTCCTTCAAGGCTGACGACGACACTCGTTCGCGCGCGCTTACGGTAGTGCGCGACGAAGTCGGCATCAAGCTTGCCTCGACAGGCATAATGATTCTCGTGAGGTGAGAAGGGTTCGTGCGCGTTGCGGCATTCAGAGTTTTCCTGTGTCTCGCGCCGTGCGCGCCGTTGCTAGGTGCACAATGGTTCGAGGTGTCGTTGGGCGGATATGCGCCCGGCGACGCCCTTTCGCAGCAGGGAGCGGAAGGGGGCGCGTGGCTTTCCGGTTCGCCTTCCGCAACGAACGTCTTCGACGGCGTGCGCAACGGAATGGAGATTGCTGGCGGCGGCGAGGTGGTGTTCGCGCCGAACGCCCCGCCGGCGGGACTTGGCATGGAGCGGTTTGACTTCTCGCTGCGTCCAGAGGCGCTCGCGCCGTTTTCGTCCTACGAATTCGACGGCGCGGCAGGTCTGGTGCCTGCTCTGGTGGATGACGACGCGCCTGGCTACTACGGCTTCACGGCTAGAGGCTGGGTGGCCCTGACTGCGGAAGGAGCGGCGCCTGCGGCCGGCGAGTGGATGTACGGGCGCATCGAGCTCAAGCGCATGGCGGACGATGTGAGGCTGGTGAGCTACCTCGTGAAGCGGGGTGCCGAGTGGGTGCGCCTTGCTGACGCGGCTGGATGCGAGTGGTTCCGCGCCAAGGGCGCTTCCGCGCCTGTAGGCACCGTCTCGTTCACAGGAAAGGGGCGCTTCTCCGACTTCTCGGGGGCAGAGGACGAAGGCGAGCAGTTGAGGCTCTTCCGCTGGACGGGCGGTGCCGACGGCGACTGGAACGAAGCCTCGAACTGGACGATCGACGGCGCGGCGGCCGATGCGCCGCCCGGCGCAGAGGGCGACATCGCGCTCGTGGAGGGCGAGGCCGCGCTCACGCGCGCCGGCGAGAGCGCCACGGCGCACGACCTCATGGTGGCGTTCGGCGAGGAAGGCTCTGTGCGGCACATGGGAGGAGATGTGATTACCTCGGTGGAGCTTGATGTGTCGCGGCCGCGCGTAGGCAAGGCGCTAGAGGCGAAGTGCGCCACGTTCCTCGGCATCTCGCCGGAACATGTCTATGAATGGCGGCGCGGTTCAACGGCAAAGGTCTACGATGCGGGCCTTCTGGGAAACATGGCGTCATACACGCCCGTGCGCGGCGACTACGAACACTGGATAAA
>CAMIVJ010000145.1 GCA_946401765.1 uncultured bacterium
AATCTCCTCGCGCGGACCCGCCGCGTCGAAAACGAACGCGCATGGCGTATCCGCCTTCCACCCTTCCGCCTGCAGGCGGCGAGCCTCCTCTGCGGCGACGCGCAGCGACATGAACAGCACCTGCGGCGTCTCGTCGCCCGTGGCGCGCGGCGTGCGCGCCGTGAATCCGCAGCTCTCGCCGCGACGCGTGAGCAGCAGACCCGTGCCGGTGGTGGCGGCCGTGAGCGCGCTCACTCCAGGACGCACCACGAACGGAATCTTCAGCGCGGCAAGGGCGTCCGTCTCCTCGGCAAGCCGGCCGAATAGCCCCGCGTCGCCGCCCTTCAGGCGCACGACGCGCCTCCCCTTGCGCGCCTCGTCGCAGATGAGGCGCGTGATCTCCGCCTGCGTCATCGAGTGCGCGCCGCAGCGCTTGCCGACGGGAACAAGGCGCTGAGACGACGACGCGAGAGACGACACGAGCGACTGGTCGAAGAGAGCGTCGTAGAGAACCACGTCCGCATTGGCGATGTCGCGCCTGCCCACGACGGTGCAGAGCCCTGCATCGCCCACGCCTGCAGAGACGAAGCGGACGGCCTTCACGAAATGCGTGCGCATGGAAACGAGGCGTTCATCGCCGGCGCGGAAGACGACGGCGAGATAGCCCTGCGCCTCTGGCGGAGCGAGTTCGTCGAGCGGGATGGGCTTTACGTCAACGCCCCTCGGCAGCTCTCCGCCGCATAGCCGGCGCAGGCCGGCCATCGCCATCAGCACGGCGTCGAAGCGGCCGTCGAGCAGCTGGCGGATGCGGGAATCCACTGCGCCGCGTATGGGAAGAAGCTTTGCGCGGGGAAAAGACTTGCGCGCGAACGCGGCGCGGCGCTCGCTCGAGACTCCTACGCGCACTGCGCGTCGCGGAGAGAGGGCGCGCGTATCGCCGGAACGCGTGACCCATGCGTCGCGCGGGTCTTCGCGCGCGGGCAGCCAGAACCAGTCGAGATCGGGTGCGATCTCCTGAGGGAGGTCCTTTGCGGAATGCACGGCGAAATCGACCTTGCCCGAACGCACGGCGTCGTCAAGATCGCGCGTGAAGAAGTCCGGCGCGCTCGCCTCGATGGGGGTGGTGAGGTCGCGGTCGCCAGGAGTCTCCACGGCCACCACGCGATACGACGTTCCCGGGAAGGCGCCGGCAAGCACTTTCACGGCGTCCTCGGTCTGGGCAAGCGAGAGGCGGCTTGGACGCGCCCCCACGGCATAGTGGATGTTTTTTTTCATGGTTCTCTCGCGGCTAGGTTGACAAGGCGCACGATGCTTGCGTACGGAACGCCTGAATGCGTGGCGAGGCCGATCTCGCACGTGCGCGAGTTGCTGTAGCCATGCGCAACGCCCGCCTGCTCGATCTGCGGACGCAGCTTCCTGAGCGCCCATTCGTTCAGCCCTGGATGCGTGAAGCCCTTGTCGCCCGCAAACGCGCAGCAGCCCACCTCGTCCGGCACGAAGACGTCCTTCGCGCATGCCTTCGCAACGCGCACCATCGTATCGGCAAGCCCCATCCGCCGCGTGGAGCAGGTGATGTGCAGGGCCACGCGCTCCTGCACTGGCTCGATGCGCACCCTCTCCAGCACGAACTTCTCGATGAACTCCGCCGGCTCGTACATGGCGAGGTTCTTGATCTTCTCGCGCATTCTGTGCAGGCACGGGCTCTGATCGCAAAGAACGGGCCACTTCCCGTCTTCGGACGCCTTTCGCAAGGCGGCCTCCAGCTCCGCCGTCTTGCGGTCCGCAATCTCCGGCATCCCCTTCGACTCCCATATCGTTCCACAGCAAAGGCTCTCCATCCCCTCCGGGAACACAACCTCGTATCCAGCCTTCCCCAGCAGCTCCACCGTCTCCTCCACGAGGGGCTTCATTCCCGGCGCCTCGGCACCCATGCGCTGGTTTATGCACGACGGGAAGTAGACCACCTTCCCCGCGCCCTTCCTGTCGCCGCGCGCCGCAGACGCCGCACGCCTGCACATCTTGCGCGCATTGACCGGTCCCGGCGTAGAAGGCGTCCAGAGCGGCACTGCGCCGAACGAGCATCGGTGGAGCGCCCTGCACAACGCGCCCATCGCGCGCGCGCCGATGACTCGCCGCCCAAGCGCCGCCATGCCAAGGGCCGCCGCCGCTAATCCTGCGACAAGCGGAAAGTGGTTCGCCGCGAATCCGGCAGCGCCCTTCGCAAGCGTCGAGAGTTCGCGGCCGCGTATCACATGCACAAGCTCGCCCGTGTTTATGCCCACGGGGCACGCCGTGGAGCAGAGTCCATCGCCCGCGCAGAGGTCGCGCCCCACCTTGCGGAACTCCTTCACGAGCCGCCTTGCCATGCGCTGCGACTCCTTGTCGCCCAGCGCCTCCAGCCGCGCGATCTCGCGCTGCACGACGATGCGCTGGCGGGACGACATCGCATACCCGTGCGCCACGCACTTGACTTCGCAGAAGCCGCACTCGATGCATCTATCCACGATCGGGTCGAGACGCGGCAGCGGCTTGAGGTTGCTTATGTAGGCTTTTTCATCCTCGTTGAAGATCACTCCAGGATTGAGAATTCCATCCGGGTCGAAGAGCGTCTTAACGTCCTTCATGAGCGAATACGCATCGTCGCCCCATTCGCGCCGCACGAACGGCGCCATGTTGCGTCCGGTGCCGTGCTCGGCCTTGAGCGAGCCGTCGTACTTCTCCGTGACGAGAGATACGACGTCGCGCATCATCGAGTCGTACTGCGCCACTGCCTCTGGCGTGTCGAAGCGCTGGTTGAGGATGAAGTGCCAGTTGCCGTCGAGAGCGTGCCCGTAGATGACGGCGTCGGGGTAGCCGTGCGCCACGAAGAGGCGCTGCAGGTCCTCAGTAGCCTCGGCTAGGCGATTGATCGGCACTGCGACGTCTTCGATGAGGCATGTGGTGCCGATCTCGCGAGTGCCGCCCACCGCCGGGAATATGCCGCTTCGCATCGCCCAGAAACGCGCCACCTCGGCGGGCTCGCGAGTGAAGGCAGCCGGCGCTTCGAGCTTGAACGGGGCGAGAGCCGCAAGCAGCCTCTCGCGGCGCGCGGCGAGATCCGCCTCGTCGGCGGCCTCTATCTTCACGAGAAGCGCGCCTGCCTCGTCCGGCAGATTCGAAAGCTCGGGGAAGTCCTTCTCCACGGCCCTCATCGCGCGCCTGTCGAAGAACTCCGCAGCCACGGCGGCGCGTTCGGACTTTATCGCCACAACGGCTTCGCAGGCCGTGCGCGCCGAGGGGAAGAGGAGAAGCGCGGACTCGGAAAGCGGCGCGATCTCTCCCGTCCTGAAAGTCACCTCGCTCAGGAACGCAAGCGTTCCCTCGCTTCCGGGAATCAGATGGGCGATGATCTCGAACGGATCGTCGAACTCGACGAACGGAAGAATCGTGAGCCCCGTCACGTTCTTGATCGCGTACTTGCGGCGGATGCGCTCCGCGAGTGCGGCGTTGGCGCGCACTCCGTCGCGCAGCGCGAGAATTCTCTTGATGAAGTCGCTGTGCGACACGGCGAACGCGGCGCGGCTTTCGGCGTCCCCAGTGTCGAGCACGGTGCCGTCTGCAAGGACGATCCGCACGGACTCTATCATGCGATAGCTGTTCGCGTGGGTGCCGCAGCTCATGCCGGATGCGTTGTTCATCACGATTCCGCCCACCATCGCGCTGTTGACGGAGGCTGGATCTGGCGTGAATCTGCGTCCGTATGGCTTCAGAATCTCGTTGACCCTGCCGCCAACGATGCCTGGCTGCAGGCGTATGCGCGCGCCGCCCTCCAGCACCTCATAACGTTCCCACTTCTTGCCGCACACGACGAGAAACGAGTCGGTTATCGCCTGGCCGGAAAGAGATGTGCCCGCAGCCCTGAACGTGATGCTCCTGTGCTCGCGGCGGGCGCGCGCCAGAATCGCCTGCACGGCGGCCTCGTCGGCCGGCATCAGCACCTCTTCGGGCAAGATGCGGTAGAATCCGGCGTCAGTGCCCCAGGCAAGCCGTTCAAGCGCGCTTGTAAACGTCTGCATTGCAGTATTGGATGTTGGTTTCATTAGATGAGTCTATTATAGCACATTCCGTCCGTCTCGTACACAAGCACAGGGCACACTTCCATGTTATTGTGAGATTGTGGAATCATGAAAATGAACCATTATGTCATTATGGAATTGAGGCCGGACAATTCCACAATGCCATAATGTCGTAATGTCATAATGCCACAATGTATCCTGATAGTTTGTGAAATCAGAACAGACGATCCCCGTAGACGAGGATTTTCTTGAGGCGGAGCGCCTTTTTGCCGTCGCCGGGCTTGCAACCGACCTTGACGGACTTTACGGTCTGCGGATTCCCGGTGAGGTCGACGCGCAGTACGCCGTCTTTGGGCGCACCGCCGCCAACCTCCTTCCAGTCATCCTCCTCGCCTTTCACCCAGACCGTCAGCGGCATTTCCGCGCCAATCGCCGTCACGCCCTTCACGACCACATCTCCGGCCATTTCCACGACCGCATACGGTGCCTCATCCGCCCGCGTGACGAAAAGCCCCCTGCGCGACGGGTCGTACGGCGTGGCGTCGGACACTCTCGCGTAGTCCTCGGGCGTGTCGCCCTTCCCGGCGCTTGAGGTCACCACGAGCGCGTCGCCCGACGCAAGCGATGCGCCGTAGTCCGTCTCCGCAACCTTCGCCGTACCCTTCGGAGGGTCTTCCTCGTTCCTGAAGTCGGCCATCATGCGGAACGCCGTCCTGTCCTCCATGCAGCCCTTGACCGAGCAGAGCCGCCGCCAGTCGATCTTGCCTGCGGACGACGCGCCATCGCCGCCCATGAACCGCGCCACCTTCCCGAAGAACCTGCCAAGGCGTTCCTTGTCATCACCGAACCGCCTGATCGCGTAGCTGAAGGTCTGGGGCAGGTAGCTGGCGCTGTCCATGTTCGCGGAGAGCGCCGCCACAAGCACGCCATCCTCGAGATTCGGGATTCCCCTGATCCTCGTCAGCGAGCGCTCCAGCGCCTCCTTCTCGAAGTTCATCTCCTCGGCGATGTAGGCCTTCGGCTGCGGTAGCCCGAGAAACACCCGCGCAGTCTCCTTCGCGAGCAGCTTTTTGTCGACATCCTTCCTCTTTGCCAGCTCGTCAAGCGCCTCGTGCGCGAAATTCCAGGAGACGAGCCGTCCGTTCGGTGCGAGCCTGACGAGATCGGCGAGATAGCGCTGCCAGTCTGCAACGGAAGCGCCGGACTTCTTCAGGCCGTCCGTGTAGGCGCGCCACGCCGTGTAGTTGTAGGGGCAGCGCATGGCGGCCTCCTTGACGCGTCCCGCGAAGAGCAGCAGCTCAGACTCGTCGTGCGCCGAACGGTCCGCGAACGCGCGTTCCGTAGCCTGCAGATACTGGAAACCCTTTCCCCAGAGCGTGAACGACGCGCCCGAATACGGCCTTATCCCGTTGACGAGCCGCCAGTTGCCATCCTCCTTGCGGATGGCCCAGCACCGGTGCGCCGGCGCACCCTTGCGGAACTTCGTGGCCTTGCGTCCGGGCTGGAAGTTCGTCACGGCCATGATCCCCTGCGCATTGGCTGCGCGCGACGCCCACTCGGAAAGCTCCACGCACACGCCGCCGACGCGCGCGCGCAGGTAGAGGCGCGGCCAGCCGGACGCCATCCACGGGCGCATGTATTCGTCGTGCTTCGCCCACTTGCTCACGCCGAAGCAGTTCTTCTTGCGATATGGCACGTTCCTGATGCTAACGTTTCCGAGATAGCGCGTCGGGAAGCGGCGCTGGGCGTTGAGGTAGAGCGTCTCCGCCGCGTCAGACGGACGCTTCACGATGAATCGCCATTCGCGGCAGTCGCGCTTCGCGGCCTCCGTGACGAAGCCGCCGACCTTCCCGATGCGCCTGAACGCCGCCCAGTGGCGCACGGTCGCCGTCATGTTGTCGCCATTCTGCGCGTTGATCGCCACGGCCACCGTCGCCCTGCGGCCCATCTCCGTGCGGCTCCACTTCTCGTCCGCGTCGTTCAGGAAGAGCGTCATCAAGGTCTCCAGCGCAAGTGGCGCGTTGAAAACGGGCCCGGAGAGCAGGAAATCATCCAGCACGGCATCGTCGTTCCACAGCCGCGCGAACAACTCGCGCCCACCCTTCGCCGCGAGTACTTCGCCGATCTTCTTCTCGCCGCAGATCTCGACCAGACGCTTCCGGAGGATGGCACGCCGCACGGGCGATCCGGGCTTGAGGTCTTCTGATTTCAATTTCCGGCCATCGAATGCCAGTTGTCGAATGTTCTTCGCCCAATCGACATTCGCCGCCCGGCGCCCGACATCGGGTTCAAGCCGTTTCGGCTCCAGGTTCACCACGCCGTCGCCGAATGCGCCGATTCCGCGCAGCGGATCCTTCGGCGGCTGCGCCACGTCCACGCCGAGTTCCTTCAGATAGCTGTACGCCGCCCAGCCCCAGAACGAAGTACATCCGGCGTCGTAAACGGACTTCAGGCACTCCACCGCACGTGCCTTGTTCGCCTTGAGATCATGGCGCAGCAGCGCGAACTCCGCCATGTCGACAGACTGGCGCTCCTCGAGGTTGCGTCCGTTCGCCGGACGCGCCCGCAGCTCCGCGATGAACGTGCGTCCCTCTTTCCATTTCCCCTCCGCGCCAAGCCTGCTCACGTGGCTGACGTCCCCCATGCCGTCCTTCGGCTTGCGTGGCAGGTCGATCTTCGGGGGCGTCCCGGAGCCCGATGCGAAAAACACCACGCACGCAAACGTAGTGGCGGCAATCATTTTAAGTACCGGTTTTTCCATTTCGTCCCCCGTCCTTTGCCTACCTAATGGCGGTGAAAGAATAAACTCCCGAACCGATTCTGCGATCGGGCTGACCGGGGAGGCGCACGATGGCCGTTGTGTTCGGCG
>CAMIVJ010000146.1 GCA_946401765.1 uncultured bacterium
TTGACAAGGCGCTCGGAAAGTCGAAGCGCGTGGACGCCCTGCTGCGCACGTTCCTTTGCAGCGTCGCGTCGAAGACGGGCTGGGCAATTCTCTTCGTGATAGCGCTTGGGCGTATCGGCGTTGACGTGGGGCCGCTCGTCGCAAGCCTCGGCATAACCGGCGTTGTGCTCGGCTTTGCGTTCAAGGAGTCGCTCGGCAGCCTCGCAGCCGGCCTCATGATCGCCCTCAACCATCCCTTCAAGGTGGGCGACTACGTGGTGCTTGGCGGCGTGGAGGGCACTGTCACCGAGCTGAACATGATGGCCACGGTGCTTGCCACGCCGGACAACAAGAAGATCACGGTGCCCAACAGCTCCGTGTGGGGCGGCGCGATCACTAACTTCAGCGCGCTCGGAAGGCGGCGAGTGGATCTTTCTGTGAGCGTGGCGTACGGCACCGATCTCACGAAGGCCGTGAGCGTGGCCCTAGAGGCGCTGCGCACTGTGCCGGGCGTGCTCACGGATCCTGCGCCTGCGGTGGCGGTGGGCGGTCTCGGCGTCTCCGATGTGAGGATCAACGTGCGCCCGTGGTCCACCTGCGCCGACTACTGGGGCGTGTTGTCCGCTGCCTACGTCGCGGTGGTTGAGGCTTATGCGGCGGCGGGCATAGAGATTCCGTACCAGCAGCTCGACGTGCGCATGAAAGAGGCCAAGGCGTAGATTGATGCAATCTGCCATTAGGCCATCCTAGAACGTGCTCAAGGAAAAACAACGAAAGGAAACCGGCTATGCATACACAAATTGATATCTCTCGCAGAACGTTTATGGCGGGCGCAGGCGCCTTTGCCGCAAGCGGAGCCATGACGGGCTTTTCGGCAGTGCCGCAGCGGCGCACCTTCGGTCCGAACGACAAGCTGCACCACGCCTGCATCGGAGTGGGCGGAATGGGATTCCATGACTTCAGCAACTTCCTCTCGCACAAGCGCGTGGAGGTGGTGGCGATATGCGACGTTGACGCGAACAACCTCGCGAGGGCCGCGAAGCTGGCGCCCAAGGCGCGCAAGTACACCGACTGGCGCGAGATGCTGGAGAAGGAGGGCGACGCGATAGATTCCGTGAACGTGACCGTGCCGGACCACCAGCATGCGATCATCTCGCTTACGGCCATGCGGAAGGGCAAGCACGTCTACTGCCAGAAGCCGCTCTGCCACGATGTGGCGGAGTGCCGCGAGGTGGCGCAGGAGGCGGAGCGCTGCCATGTGGTGACGCAGCTCGGCACGCAGCATGCGGCAGGTGGCGGAGACAGGCTGGCGGTGGGCTTCCTTCGCGCGGGGACGATTGGCGCCGTGAAGAAGGTGTATCTCTGCTCTAACCGCACGGGCGCGGAGCATTATCGCCTGGAGGGTCCGCGTCCCGCACAGGGCGCGCTGCCTCCTAGGACGCTCGCCTGGGATCTCTGGCTCGGCACTGCGCCGGTGCGTCCCTTCGCCGAGAGCATATACCATCCTGTGCGCTGGCGCTCGTGGCTTGACTTCGGCACGGGCTGGAGCGGCGACATCGGCTGCCACATCTTCGACGCCGTGTGGAAGGGCATGAACCTCGGCAACGCCGCGCCGAAGACGATCTACGCCAAGGTGCAGGAGAGCTGGAAGAACTCGCCGGAGCGCCGGGCCGACACGTGGCCGCAGTCCAACCACATAACGTGGACGTTCGACGGCGTGCCCGCCTCTGACGGCAAGCCGTTCACTATGGAGTGGTTCGACGGCGAATTCTACCCGCCTGAGGACGGACAGGCTCTCGCGCGCGACGCCGGCCTCAAGGCGTTCCCCGAGGAGGCGGCCATGGTGTTCGGCACCGAGGGCGCGATCCTCATTCCGCACACGAAGGTGCCGTTCCTCCTGCCGAAGGCGAAGTTCGCCTCCGTCAAGATGGAGAAGATGCCGTTCAAGAACCATTACCATGATTTCGCGGACGGTTGCCTCGGCGTTGCCGAGAACGCCTCTCCGTTCCAGAAGACGGGTCCGATGGCCGAGACCATCATCCTTGGCACGGTTGCGCTGCGCTGCCCGGAGGAGACGCTTCGCTGGAACGCCAAGGCCCTTGCGTTCGACGGCAATCCTGCTGCGACCGCGCTTCTGCGCCGTACCTACCGCACGGGCTGGTAAGGCAGTATGCAAGTCAGCAGAATGATCGTCATAACGGGCGCGGGGGCGTACCCCAGGCTCGTGGTTGAAGGGGCGCGCGCTGCCGGCGTTAAGACGTGCGACGTGCTGGCGGTGCGCGGCTCCACCGAGCGCGCCACAATCAGGGCCGCCGACCATGTGCACACGATCGGCATCGGCGAGATCGCGGCGGGGCTGCGCTGGGTCGCGGCGCAGGGGTACGACGGATGCGTGTTCGCAGGCCAGATCAATCCGCTTTCGCTCTTCCGCAGCCGCTTTGACGCCGAGACGAAGGCATGGCTCGCGTCGCTGCCGTTCAAGACTGCCCACACTGTGTACGGCAAGCTCGCGTTCGAGTTCGAGAAGGCCGGCGTGAAGGTGTTTCCCGCCTCCTCGTACATGGAGCGCCATCTACCCGGCGAGGGCGTGCTGACGGCGCGCGCGCCTGACGAACGCGAGACTGCCGACATACGCCACGGCGCGGAAGTGATGCGCGACATGGGCCGCCACGACGTTGGCCAGACGGTGCTGGTGAAGGACGGCATGGTGCTCGCAGTCGAGGCCTTCGAGGGCACTAACGCGGCGATAAAGCGCGGTGGCCGTCTTGGCGGCAAGGGCGCGGTGCTCGTGAAGGGCGCGCGCGAGGGCCACGACATGCGCTTCGACATTCCCGTGGTGGGGCTCAAGACTCTCAAGGTGATGAAGAAGGCCGGCGTGAGCGCGCTCGCGTTCCAGGCACAGAGGCTGATGCTGCTCGACAGAGAAGAGGTGGTCGCCTTCGCGAACCGCCATGGCATCGCCATCGTTGGCTTCGCCACCGACCTCCCGCCCGCACCAACGCGTCCGTAGCGGCGTGCGGGGCTATGCGCCGAGGCTGCGCAGCCAGGAGAGCTCGCGGCGGCGCATGGCGAGGTAGCCGCGCTCCGAATGGTCATCGGCGCCGGAAAGATGGTCCATGCCATGGGCGATGTAGAGAAGGAGCTCCTTGGCAGGCGACCAGCCGCGCCGGGAAGGGGCGGCGCGAAGCGCCTGGTCTGTGTTTACGAAGAGCTCGCCGAAGAGGCCTGGTGGCTCGGGCGGGATTGCGTCGTACGCCTGTGTGATGACGTCGGTGGCGCCTGGAACGCCCATGATCGCGCGGTGCATAGCGTCCGACGCTTCGTCGCGCACAAGATGCACCGTCACTTCGTGCCATACGCCGTCCACGCGCGCGCGGGAGCGTTCGGCGAAGAACGCCGCCGCCGCCTTGACCTCCGCGCGCGTGACGCCTAGCGCAGGCGGAACTGACCCCGTCAACGCGATGCGCGCGCATCCATTGCGCCTGATGTTCTTCCTTGAAGCCATGGGCGTAGTTTACCACATTCCGCGTCCGCCGTAAACTATGCAGAACAATCCGGCGAAATTATGGTACAATATTGCACGCGCTGTGCAAGGTGGATAGATGGAACTGGAAGAGGCATACAATCTGATCGAAAAGGCGGTGGCGGCCGGGAGGCCCGCCAACGGCTATCTTGTGGTCGGCGCTCTGCGCGGCATGGCCGGCGAGCTGGCCGAGCGGGTGCTGCGACTTCTCTTCGGCGAAGGCGACCTGCGCGCGCATCCCGACGTTCACCGCCTCGCTCCCGAGAAGAAGAGCCGCATCATTTCCGTGGACGCGGTGCGCACGCGGCTGGTGGATCCCGTTGGCGCCACCGCGTTCAAGGGCGGCTGGAAGGCCGGCGTGATCTACGGCGCCGACAGGCTCAAGGCCGAGGGCGCCAACGCGTTCCTGAAGACGCTCGAGGAGCCGCCGCCAAAGACGCTCTTTCTGCTGCTCACCGACCAGCCCGAGCAGCTGCTGCCCACGATAGTTTCGCGTTGCCAGCGAATCGACCTTGCGGATGCGCAGTCGCAGGCCCTCGCCGAGCCGTATCGAACCGAGGTGCTGGACGTCCTCGCGAGCGACCGCCTGGTTACCGCAACGGCCAAGGCCGCCGCTGCCGGGCGGCTCAACGCAGTGCTGGAGAGGCTGAAGCAGGTTGCCGCAGACGAGGTGGAGGCGGAGGTGGACGTGGCGGACGAAGGTCCGGGCGAGGAGACGGGGAAGGACGCCTTCAGCGCCCTAGTCGAGTCGCGCTACAAGGAATACCGCGCCGACTTCATCGCCACTCTGATGGGCTGGTTCCGCGACCTGATGGCGCTGGTGGCGTATCCGCCGTCACACTCCGCCTATGACGACGGCGAGCGTGGCGCGCCGCTCGTGAACGAGGCTAGAAGGGGCGTTCTCGAGACGCGCGCGGCCAACCTCTCACTCGCGTTCGCGCTCCGCAACGTGGAGGCGGTGGAGGAGTTCGCCACGTCTCTTTCAAGGAACATCCAGGAGCTGCCGCTTCTGATGTTCCTCATGGACCGTCTTCGCTACGGCGTGAAGGAGGAGCGATGACGGGCGACGAGACCATGGTGGCGCAGGTGGTGATGCCCGAGAAGGGGGTGTTCCTTGTGCGATGCGTGTGCGAGGGTCCGCCGCCCGGCGCGCAGGCCCTTGTGACGCTCGACTACGGGGCGGACATCGGCCTTGTGACGGCGTGTGAGGAATACGATCCAGAAAAGCACGGTTCGCGTGTGCCAGGCTTCCAGCTGCTGCGCCTCAAGAACGACGGCGACGACGCGCAGATTGCCGACAACGAGAGGCTTTCGCTCGAGATGCGCAACGCGTTCGCGAATGCGTCCCAGGCGCGCGCGCCGGATCTGCGGGTGCCGTACGCGCGTCTCTCGTACGGGCGGACGCGCCTTTTCCTGCGTTATGTGACGAGCGTGCAGAAGCCGGACCTCTCGCAGGCGGTGGCGGAGCTGAGAAGGCGCTACGGCGTCTCGGTCAACGCGTGGCAGATGGGTCCGCGCGACGAGGTGAGCGTGATGGGCGGCATAGGGCCGTGCGGAAGGCCCTGCTGCTGCGCCACATGGCAGACGCGCTATCCGGCGCATCTAACAGCAGAGCGCTTCCGCGGCGAGAACCCCGGCGCTCTCAACGGAACTTGCGGGCGCTTCAAGTGCTGCCTTGCATTCGAGAGACGATGAACGCCCGCAGGCGGGCAAGGGAAAGGCCATCAGAGGATGAAGAAGATACTGCTTCTCAACGGACCAAGCCTAGGGCTCCTTGGAACGCGCGAGCCCGCGATATACGGGCGCACCACGCTCGCGGAGATCGTGGCGATGGTTAAGGACGCGGCCGCGGCGCGCGGCGCTGAGGTGACGGCCATCCAGAGCGACGTGGAGGGCGAGCTCGCGGCTGCGATTCTCGGCGCTCGCGGCGCATACGACGGCATCATACTCAATCCGGCCGCGTACACCCACGAGTCGGTGGCGCTTCACGACGCGATCGCGGCCAGCGAAGTGCCCACCGTCGAGGTGCATCTTTCGAACGTCTATGCGCGCGAGGGATATCGCCACGAGTCGCTTACGGCGCCCTCGTGCGTGGGCCAGATATGCGGGTTCGGTCCGAAGGGATACCTGCTCGCGCTGGAGGCGCTTCTAGGCTGACGATGAGCGCGGAGTTCGACGAATACTTCATGCGCATGGCGCTGCGCGAGGCCGAGAAGGCCGCCGTCGCTGGCGAGGTGCCGGCAGGGTGCGTGATCGTTGAGGAGCCGGAAGACGAGGCGATGCCCCCAGCCGCGGCGCGCGTTCTCGCTCGCGCGCACAACCAGTCGGAAGGGCTTGTGGACGCCACGGCTCACGCGGAGATGCTGGCTCTTTCCGCCGCCTTCGCCGCGCGGGGCAACTGGCGCCTGTCCGGCACGCGTCTCTACGTCACCAAGGAGCCCTGCCCCATGTGCGCAGGGGCGATCGTGCTCGCGCGCGTGGGCACCGTGGTGTGGGGAGTCTCCGACCCGAAGCGTGGCGGCGTCACGGTGTTCGACATCTTCTCGCATCCTGGAATCAACCACCATCCCGCCGTCGTCGCGGGCGTTCTCGAAGAACCGTGCCGCGCGGTGCTTGTGGAGTTCTTCCGTCGCCGCCGCGCCGATGCAGGTTGACGCACGGGGCCTTTCTCTTATGCCATCCGGCCAGTTGCGCCGCAACAATGCAAGTTGATTCCAAGGCGTATTTTTGGTATCATCTGTCGTGGATAAACTAGGAACCGCGACATGAACAGCATCAACTTCCCTTTCAGGCCGTTTGCCATGCGCACGGCTGCAGTGTTTTTTGTCCTGTGCACATGCTTTGGATGCAGTAGGCAGAGCGACGTCAAGCCTGCGCCCAGGACGCAAGAGGCCAGGGCTGTTGACGAGCTGCAGGCGGCGATCGACTCTGCGCCGCCGAAGAATGCGGCGGCCCCCGCCGCGGCATCCGCGACGAACGCCGCTCCCGCCGTTCAGGAGGCGCCGGCGGACACGAAGGAGAAGGCGAAGCCGAAGCCCAAGCCGGAGCCGATGGCGAGCGGGCTCAAGCCGCGCGAATATGGCTTCGACGTGGTGTTCTCCTGCATGCCCGACCTGGCGTCACTTGCGGACCACGTGAAGGTTGAGCCTTCCGCTGGCCCCCTCACGATTGGCTACACCAGCTGGAACTGCAGCTGTTCCTTCAGAGGCGCATTCAAGCCGCGTACTTCGTACACGGTGACGGTGCTCGCGGGAACGCCAATGGCCGACGGGCGGAAGGCCGCGAAGGATTTCAGGCGCACGTTCAACACCGGCGACAGGCCGAGGAAGATCTCGTTCGCCGCCGAAGGGCGATATCTCCCCGCCATCGGCGG
>CAMIVJ010000147.1 GCA_946401765.1 uncultured bacterium
CGGAGGGGTTCAAGCGGATATTCTCCATGAAGAACCTTTTCGAGTTCCTCAAGAACTGCGTGAAGGTCACGTTTCTGAGCTACCTCATCTGGAAACTGATGTTGGCGTCCTATCCGGAGCTGCTGGCGCTCTGCTACGGCACGATGGACGACATCATGCCGTGCCTTGCAGTGATAATGAAGCGCCTTGCCGGATACACCGCTTTCGGCTACATCGTGATAGCGGTCGTCGACCGTCTTTTCCAGCAGAAGAACTTCACCAAGCAGATGATGATGACGAAGGACGAGGTGAAGCGCGAGTACAAGGAGATGGAGGGCTCGGCCGAGATAAAGCAGGCCCAGCGCCAGTTCCGCGACGAGATCCTCAACGGCCCCGATCCCGCGAAGGCCGCCAAGAAGGCCAACGTGGTTGTGACGAACCCCACGCACCTGGCCGTGGGCATACGCTACAAGGCGGAAGAGGCGCCTCTGCCGCGCATCTGCGCCCTCGGCGCGGGACGTATCGCCAAGATCATCCGCGAGACCGCGCTCGCCGAGGGAATCCCGATCATGGAGGACCGTCCCCTCGCGCGTGCCCTATACGCCGATGGCAAGATCGACGATTTCATACCCGATTCGCTCATCGAGCCCGTGGCAGAGCTGCTGAAGTGGGCGAAGAAGATAGAAGATGCCCGCAAGGAGGAGGCGGAGCTTGAATCCATATCACTTGACGATCTGCCGCAGTCGATGGCAACCGGCGGCAGCCAGTCAAACGAGGAACACGCGTCATGAACATCGAAGAGCAGTACAAGAAGATCGCGCCGCGGCTGACCAACTGGCTTGTCGCCTCTGGCAGCTCATATCACGAGGCGTGCGACCTCGTGCAGAACACCTTTCTGAAGATATGGCGGATGCGTGACGACCTACGCGACGACGAAAGCGCCGTCTCAGGCCTTGCGTTCACCATCGCGCGCAACCTCCGCAAGAACCTCGCCCGCGACAACGCAAGGCTCACGTTCGTGGGCGAGATACGCGATCCTGATGACGATTCCGGTTCCATGACGGACAATCTGCAGTCGGCGCTTGACACCCGGCAGCCAACGACAACGTCAACCTCTGACACTTCCGACGTGGAATACCTGCGGCGGCGTCTCACCGAGGCTTTTGCAAAGCTTCCTCCCATCCTCCGCGAAGCCTTCACACTCTTCCAGATAGGAGAAATGTCCATACGTGAAATCGCAAATCAGACTGGAGTGAGCGAAAATCTGGTGAAAGTGCGCATCTTTAGGGCCAAGGAAAAATTACGTGAAATTCTTGCCGATTTGCATGTAACCTATTAATCGGGCTGGTGTAAACATAGCGGAATGAGAAAAGGAGAAGTCCAAATGGAAATCAACATCAACAATTTCGGCAATATGGGCATAAGGCCCGAGACCTTCGGCGCAAACGGCGTGGGAGCGAATCGAGAGACGTCGGCAGCGTCCAATGACGCCCGCCTGCAGTCAAACCTCACCATCGGCGAGGGATCTGCCGCCCTTGTCTCCGCAGAACCTGTCGCCGACGTTCCCGAGGCGGCTCTGATGCGCGATGACGATCTCGGCAAGCTTGTGAACAGCGTCTTTAATCTCCAGCCGCCTCCGATGCCTGTATTTGTCGACTAGCAAGTGCTATGCGTCGCCGTTGGATGCGCCTGTGAGCACGGCGCGCGCAACGGTGGCGCACCACACGCCAGCGGCACCGGCGTCGAGAAGGGGACGCGCACAGTGGGAAAGCGTGGCGCCGGATGTCATGATGTCGTCAATGAGCAGCACCAGACGCCCGCGAACGAGCGCGGGAGAGGTCACGGCGAAGGCGTCCTTGAGATTCTTTCGCCGTGCATCGCCAGAAAGGCGTGCCTGGTGTTCGGTGTCGCGTGTGCGCACGAGGGAGGCTTCGTCCACACGGCGGTTGATGCGTTTGGCGAGAGAGCGTGCGAGAATGGCGCTCTGGTTGTAGCCGCGCTCGCGCAGGCGGTTCTGGTGAAGGGGCACGGGCATCACCACGTCGATTTCGTGGAATGCTAGTTTTGCGCGCACCGCGCCTTCAAGAAGATCGACGAGGTCCTCGCACAGCCACGTTGACTTCCTGTACTTGAAGTCCATTATCATGCCGTCCACTGGCTCTCGGTAGAATACGGCGCTGCGGGCGAATTCGAAAGCGGGCGGATCGAGGCGGCACGTCTCGCACACGAAGGAATGATGCGTCTCGGCCATCACGAGCGCGCCGCATACGCTGCATGCGCCGCCCGCCTCGTGGAACGGTAAAGAGGCGAAGCAGCTTGAGCAGATGTGGCGGCCGGGACGGTCGGAGACACGCGGACAACCCTCAACGGCGCACGTGCGCGGCCAGAGAACGTCCGCCGCACGCGAGAAGAGCCTTGAAAGAAGGGCCGCCATGGCCCGCCTCACTTGGAGAAGAGCGAGGCGGGGTATTCGCCGGCGTCCACCAGCTTGCGGATCTCGGCGGTCACGAAGGGCTTGTCTTCACGGTATGTGACGCCGAACCACGAGGACTCTGTGGGCAGCACGTCAACAGTGGCCGCACCCTCGTGCACCATTTCGTCCACGACGAACGGAATGTACCATTCCGACTTCTCGCGCTGGGCGTTTGCGGCGAGCCAGGCGGGGAAGCGAGCCTCCAGCGCGTCGAAAAGAGCGGGCGTGAAACCCCAGAGGTTCATCGAGACGCGTTCATCGCCGGAGAAGTCCTTCACCTCGGCTGCGGGATCTTCGTCGTGCGCGCCAGTGGGCGTCTTGACTAGCTTGACGTGTTCAACGACCTTGGAGAGTCGGCCTGCCGAGTCGATCGAGCAGATGCCGCGCGCCACGGAGCCGTGTTCTGAAAGAGTGAGGCTGAGCTTGTAGCCCACCATCGCGAAGCGCAGGGGTGCGGCGGCATCGGCGGCGGCAGAGGACTGCAGGAACTTGCCGAGTTGCTGGAAGGCGTCTCGGCCGTAGAAGTCGTCGGCATTGATGGCGGCGAAGGGCTCGTGCACGACGTTGCGCGCTGCGCGGATGGCGTGCGCGGTACCCCAGGGCTTTGAGCGTCCGTCGGGCACGGTGTAGGGCAGGGGAAGATCGGCGATGTCCTGGAAGGCGTAGTCTACAGGAAGAAGCCCCTCGTACTTTGAGCCGATCTGCGCGCGGAAGACCTCTTCAATGTCCTTGCGTATGATGAAGACAACCTTGCCGAATCCGGCGCGGTGGGCGTCAAACACGGAATAGTCGAGAATTGCCTCGCCGGAGGGGCCTACGGGATCGACTTGCTTGAGCCCGCCATAGCGGGAACCCATGCCGGCCGCGAGAACTACGAGAGTGGGCTTCATTGCTTCTGTTCCTTCTTTGAATTGTTCTTAAGCAGTTCCTTGATTGCCGTGTCGAGCTGTGGATCTTCGCCGCGCACTTCGTCGGCGGGCGTGAGGGGCACGGGAATGTCTGGTTCGGCGCCATGGTTCTCCATGTCGATTCCGCCGTTCACGAACCAGCCCAGCTCGGCGTCGCGGAATTCGCCGTAGTCGAGGATGGTGCGGTTGTTTGTGGCGATCACAGCGCCGCCGGTCGTCTGGCCCACCACTATGCCGCGCTTGATGGTCTTGACTGCGTGGGTGAATATCTCGCCGTTTGAGGCGGTGCCTGCGTTGCACAGGACGGCGATGGGCTTGGTGAAGACTGGGTGCACGGTGTAGCTCATGAGGTAGCCGGGGCGTCCGTTGCGCGGAATCTCGTAGGAATGGCTGGGAGCGCAGAGGATGGAGAGCATGCGGTCCGCAGTGAAGCCGCCGTGGTTGTTGCGCACGTCAATTATGAGCGCGTCGCGGCCGTAGCCTTCAGAGAAGACCTCGCTTTCAAAGCGCTTGAACGAAGCGTTGTCCATTGCCGCCACGTACACGTATCCAATGCGTCCGTCGGAGATCTTGTGCACATGCGCGCGCCTGGCGCGGATATTAGCCTCGCCCACCAGCTCGCGGGCGCGGGTGTATGTTGAGGGCTTCACGCGCACTACGTTCGTGGCGGGTTCGTCCGGATGACCGAATTTTACGGTGATCTTGAGCGAATCGTGGCCTGTGAGAAGTTCCGCAGGCATGATCTCGGGGGAGGTCTTGCGGTTGTTGATCTCGGTGATGATGTCGCCCGCGCGCATTCCGCAGTTGGCCGCGTCCATCACGCCGCCCTTGAGCACGTCGCGGACGCGCCATCCGGGGCCCTTGTAGTCTGGATCGAAACGAACGCCGAGGTGGCCGGTGAGCGAGCGCCAGTTCTGCCCAAACACCTCTGGCACCCATTCCTTGCGGGATGTGGAGTTGTGCATGAAGCCGAGATGGGAGGCGTCGAGCTCGCCAAGCATCATGTACACAAGGCGCTGAAGCACTGAGTAGCTGGTGGCATGGCGGAAGGCGGGGAAGTACTTCGCCTTCATGGAGGGCCAGTCCACGCCGTGGAAGTTGGGGTCATAGAAGCGGTCGCGAATGCGTCCCCAGGCCGTGCGGCCCAGCAGTTCGTTGTATTCGGCGATGTTGAATACGGGATAGACGTTGATGTTGACCTCCGTCTCGAAATGCGCGGGTTTGTTGCCGATGGCCCAGAGAAGGCGGCCCTTGTCCTTCGGCGTGCCCCAGCGCTGGGCGATGCCGCGCTTGGCGGTGAGGCGTTTGGGCGAGAGGTCACCGGGGATTGTGATCTTGGCGGTCTGGGTGCCGTCGTCAAATGCGAGCGTGCGGGAGTCGGCGTTGAAGAAGGGGTTTGACGCACGCACGTTGACCGTCTTCACGCGGAGGTCGATGTCCTCGAAGTCGATTTCGTTCGGCGCGCCCTTGCCCTCCTTGCCGTCGAGGAAGAGGTAGTGGAGGCGGCAGGGGGCGTTGTTCTCGCGACGGCCGCACCAGGCGAGGATCTTGCCGTCAGGGCTCCACGCGGGGTCGCCGTCCCACATGAAGTGGCGCGACACGTTCACCGGCTCGTGCGCGGCGGTGGTGGAGACTATCCACACGTCGTAGTTCTTGTGGTTGTCGGAGAAGCCGGCGGCTAGCCATTTGCCGTCCGGACTCCACGCGTACACGTCGTCGGCGGCCATGTTCGGGCCATCCACCACCGAGAGGCCGTTCGTGTCGGCGAAGTGGATGCGCCAGGAGCCGTCCTGCCACAGAAGGCGCTTGCCGTCCGGAGAGATGTCGATGTGAAGGCGCGTGGTGCCGTCGGCGAGAAGGCGGGTCTTCTTGAAGGCGACGTTCTTGTCCCAGGGCTTCGAGGGGTCTTCGCGCCTGGCCACCCACAGATCCGTGCCGTCGCCGTGGTCGGTGAGATAGTAGAGTGCGTCGCCGTCGGGCGAGAACGCGCAGTCGCGCTCAATGGTGCCCGTGCCGCCGTGCACAAGCACGGGCTCCTTGCAGTCCATGCACATCACCCACAGATCGCCGCCGGCGGTGAACGCCACCTCCTTGCCCTCGGGGCCGCGGAACGAGAAGCCGCCGTAGCCGTCGGGATTGCCTATGGAGGTGTACCAGCGGTTTCGCTTGCCGACGAGCGGAGGCGTCCATGAAGAGTCGGGGTGCAGCAGAATGGGCTCGGCCTTGGCGTTTGCATCAGTGGGGTCGATGCGCCAGAAGTCGAAGCCCTGGCGGAACACGAGGATGCGTCCGTTGGCGGAAAGCGTGGGCTGCAGCACGTTGTCGCCCTTGAAGAAGGTTATCGCGCGCTCCTTCTTCGTGGCGAGGTCGTGGTGGAGGATGTTCTTCGAGCCACCATCGCCTGAGACGTAGTAGAAGCCCTTGCCGTCTGGCGTCCAGAGAGGCGAGCGGGAGTCGGTCTTCTTCTGAACGACGGGCGTGAAGGCGCGCGAGGGAATGTCGTACATCCATATCTCGCCAGCCTCGGACGTGAATGACTTCGGGCGCTTGCGGTAGATGTTGTCGCCGCCGCGCACGAAGAGGAGCCTCTTGCCGTCGGGCGAAAGTGACGGCTCGCTGGCCTTGGCGTCGAAGAAGACGCGCTCGAAGCCGTTTGACGCCACTAGCGCCGCGCGCATGGCGTTGTCGGTGTCGGCATGGTCGCGTACGACCACCGCCACAATGGACGTTCCGTCAGGCGCGTACGAGTAGGGGCGCGCCGGCAAAGTGCAGGGAGAGACGACGCGGAGTGATCCGTTTTCAAGAGAATACTCGAAGAGACGGTCGGTGTCGAGGCGGTTGGATATGAATGAGACCCTCTTCGCGTCTGGCGAAAGAACGGGCCAGCTGTCCTGCGACGCGTCGCCCGCCGCCAGCACGTGCGCCATGCCGCCCGCCACAGGCGCGATCCAGATGCGGTCGTTCCATTCGAACGCGAATTTACTGCCGTCGGCGGAAACAGAAGGACGCGCACCAACGTAGATGCGCGTCCAGTCGTTCGTGGCCTTCGCGATCCAGTTCCCGTCCTGCTTGCCGTTCGAAGATACACCTTCGGCCTGGGAGGGGAGAACCTGGGACAACGCGAGGAAACCGGCAGCGATGAAAAGAGAACGCTTGTTCACGGAAAATCCTCCGAATATTGGTTGCCTCGCAGGGACTCGAACCCCAACAGGCAGAATCAGAATCTGCAGTGCTACCATTACACCACGAGGCAATGTGGGTGAAAAACGGCGTATAGTATATCAAATCGGAGCACGCCGTGCAAGCGGAAGTTTTGAAAATGTCGCGAAGCATTTGCCGCTGGAATCGATTTGCGTCATGAAAGGCGCTATGCTATAATGGACGCATGAAGACAAAAGCTTTTTTCTGTGCATTTGCGGCTGCTTTGGCAGCCTTTACGGCGTCCGCCGCAAAAGAGTGGGAATTCAAGGTTGCGCTGACCGATCCTCTTGCGTGGCTGTACGCCGATTCGAAGG
>CAMIVJ010000148.1 GCA_946401765.1 uncultured bacterium
CGCCGTCCATTCTTACGGCCTCACGGTGAATCTTGCCGATGAAGGCGCCAACGCCACCACCGATCATTGCCATCTTTAACTTTCTCATTGGATCCTCACGACAACAAGTAATAGGTAAAAGTGAATAGTGAATAGTTTTTTAGATTCTCAAACTCTCAACAGCTCGCTCAGGCGGTCCATAAGCTCACGCGCGAACGATTCGGGCGAAAGGGCTGCGGCCTCGGGCACGCCCATTCTGCCCGCGCAGTCGCGGAACATCCGAGTGAGCACATATCGCGGCTCGAGAGCCGCCACTTTTATTCCCTTCGGCGAGAGCTCGGCGTCAAGCGCGCGCGCCGCCGCCGAAAGCGCGCCCTTCGATGCGCAGTATGCCGCGCCGCCCGGCCAGCCCTCGCTCGCGGAGACGGACGACACCGCCACCGCCGCCGCGCGCTCCGTGTGCGCTCCCTGCGCGGCGAACGCCTTGACCATCATCACGAAGCCGGTGCAGTTCACCCGCATCGTCTCCTCGAAAAGAGCCCCCTCCAGCCTCGCAAGCGGCTTCACCGGGCACACCCCTGCGGCATACACCGCCGCACGGAACGGCCCCTCCGCCGTGAAGAGGCGCATCAGGTCGAGTTCCAGCGAGTCGCCGCATGCAAAATCCATGACGGCGGTTCTATGAACATCAGGCTGCGGCAGGGCGGCTCTCACCGCCTCCACCGCAGCCCAGTCGCGTGCTGCGAGCACGCATTCATATCCACGACGCGCGGCCTCGGCTGCCACGGCGCGGCCGATGCCGCCCGTGGCCCCTGCGATAAGAATCTTCTCGCCGCGCGCCGTCACCGCAAAGCGGCCTTATTCGTCGTCGTCGTCATCGTCGTCCGCGCTGGCAAGGACGTTGACGATGGCACCATACGTCTTGATTTCGTCGGCCGTAAGGCGCAGGGCGAACTTCATGGTGCCGTCCTTGAGCATCCACGTGGCGCCCGCAAGCGCACCGCCGGGAGCGGCGGGGGGCAGCTGGGTGATGACCGCCTTGTACTGCTGGGCGTCTTCGGCGGAGGCGAACTTGAGCGCCACAGGCGCCACCACGTCGCGCGCGATCGCGTACGGCGTCATATAGAAGCTGCCGAGCAGCGCGCCCTTGCTGGCCTCGGGCACCGCCGCAAACAGGCGCTGCGCGCCCTGGCCTGCGGGAGCGGGAGCGATGGAGACGCCAGGCGCGGCGATCTTCGCCTTGCCGCCTTTCTCGCTGGTCTTGAAGGTGAACTCGCTCACCGTGCTGCCAAAGATCTTTGCGATGGCGTCCTTGGCCTGGGCGACATCCTTAGGATCGGCCTTCTTGCCTTCCTTCGAGCAGGCTTCCAGCTCCTTGACCACGAGGTCCACAAGCTTGGCCCAGTCGAACGTGTACTTGCCTTCGGCGAGCTTCTTCATCACGCCGTTCGCGGGCCACTGGCGCTCGACGATCTCGATGACGCGGTCAAAGAACTTGCCGGGAGCGGCGCAGACGGCGGGGGACTGGCTGTTGCGGCCCTTCAGGAGGAGGGCGGGGCGCTTCTGCGCGTCGAAGGCGATGGATGCGGCGCCCCAGTCGCTCGGGCCGATCTGCATGCCCTTGAAGCTGGAGTACATGTCAAGCGTGGCGCCCAGCAGGTCGTCAAGCATCTGCTTGTACTTGGCGAGGTCCTTGTTGTCGCACGTCTTGAGTATTTCACGCACCGACGAGATGAGGCCGGAGATCAGCTCCACGCCTTCGTCCACACTGCCGCCCTGCATGCTGGCGAGCGTGCTCTGCGCGAACGCGAGGCATGCGCCGGCCGGGATTTCGTCGAGCGCCGCGCCGGGCATGGCCGTGCCGGCGGGCAAGAACGGCGTGGCGCCCTTGCGGAGTTTCGCGCCGCCCCAGAGAGCGAGGCCGCTGTCGTCGAAGCCGAGAGCCACCTTGACGCTGCCGATGGAGCGCAGCAGCTTCATCTGATTCTTCTGCTGGTAGGCCTGCAGAGCGAGAAGGCTCTTGGAGAGCGCCGCGTCCATTTCTGTGGAGCTGAGCGACTTCTCCTGCGCCTTCTGCACCTTCTCGAGAATCGAGGCGGCCGCGTCGATGCCGCGCGCGCCAACATACAAGCGCGTGAGCGCGGGCTTGGGCGACTTGAGCAAGTCCTTTGCCTTTGGCACGTCAAATGCGGCGAGCCAGGCGTCGTCGGCATTCTTCGCGAAGGCGCAGAACTTGCCGTCGCGCGTGAACTTGGCGTACTTGAAGGGCTTCTTCTTGTCGGCGAGCGCGATCACGCCGGTGGGGCCGTCTTTCTTGGCGCCCTGATTGGCCGCCATGAATGCCTCTTCGCCGCCGACGACCGGATAGAGCAGAGCACAGCCGGCGATGCCGTTCACATCGGACGCGTTGCCGCTCTCGATGTCAAGCGCGGCGACCTTGGCCGTGTCGAGGTACGCGAGCACGTAAATGGGCTGCGCGGCGTCAATCGGACCATAGTCCTTGGCGAGCGCCTGCTGGGCGGCCGCCATTGCCATGGCCGGCACGAGCGGCTGGTTGAACAGCGTGCCAACCGCTGTCGCGGTCTGCGTGATCTCGCTGAAGGGAGCCACATACGCCGCCGCCACAAGATGCTTCTTGGGGGCAGCCGGCGCGGCATGCTTCTTGGGGGCAGCCGGCGCGGCCACCAGCCCGGCGGCCACGGCCACCCAGGCTATCATCATCAGTCTCTTCATCGTTGGTTCCTTTTTGTTTGTTGTTTGGGAGTTAAAAACTCTTTGCTTTCCATGGTGGCCTCCCGTCAGGGAGGACGCTGTAAAGAATATCAAACCTGTGTTAAGCGTCTGTTAAAGAACTTCAGAAGGCTGCTCCTACTTTGCGTATTCCACGCACCTCAGCTCGCGCACAACCGTCACGCGGATCATGCCGGGGAACTTGAGCTGCGCGGAGATGTCGCGGCATATCTCGCCGGCGAGCTCGGCGGCGGCCTGGTCGCCGACAGCGTCGGGATCCACCACCACGCGCAGATCGCGTCCGGCCTGGACGGCGAATGCGTTCGCCACGCCAGGATGCGACTTCGCGATCTTCTCGAGATTCTCTAGGCGCTGGATGTAGTCGGCGGCCTTTTCCTGGCGTGCGCCAGGCCGCGCGCTCGAGATCGCGTCCGCCGCCGCGCAGATCACGCCGTACACTCCGCCGTCCACGCCCGCCTCCGAATGGTGCGCCGCCACAGCCGCGCAGACGCGTGCGTCTTCGCCGTGCGCCGCGAGGAACTCTGCGCCGAGAGCGGCGTGTGCGCCCTTCTTCTCGGCGGTGATCGCCTTGCCGACGTCGTGCAGGAACCCAACGCGCCGCGCGAGCGCGCCGTCGAGCTTCATCTCAGCCGCCATTGTGCCGGAGAGGATCGCCACCTCCACGGAATGGCGCAGCACGTTCTGCGAGAACGACGTACGGAAACGCAGTTCGCCCATGAGGCGCAGCACCTCCGCGGGAAGGCCCGAAACGCCCGCCTCGGCCGCAGCCTCCGCGCCGCATTCCTCGTTCTCCTTCTCCACGTTCGCGCGCGCCTCCTCCACGGCATGCTCGATGGAGGCGGGATGTATGCGCCCGTCGGTCACGAGCGCCTCGAGCGCGCGACGCGCCACTTCACGCCTGTGCGGGTCGAACGCGGAAAGCACCACCGCGTCAGGCGCGTCGTCGAGAAGCAGCGTCACGCCCGTCGCCGATTCGAACGCACGCACGTTGCGCCCGTCCCTGCCCACGATGCGCCCCTTCATCTCGGCGCTCGGCATCAGCACCGCGGTTGTCGAAAGCTCGTTCACGTGAGCCACCGCGCAGCGCTGCACGGCCTCCGCCACGATCTTCGCGGCGATCGCCTCGCCCTGCTCGCGCGCGGCCTCCTGGATGCGGCGGCTGAGAATCGCCGCGTCGGCGCGCAGCTCGGCGTTGGCGCGTGAGAGAATCTCGCGCCTCGCCTCAGCGTGCGTCATGCGCGAGAGCTCCTGCAGGCGACGATCCGCGGCTACGTTCTTCTCCTCCGCCTCGCGGAGGCCCTTCGCGGCCTCGGCGCTCTTTGCGGCGGCCGCGGTCTCGCGCTCGTCGAGCGTAGCGGCCTTGCGGTCGAGATTCGCCTCGCGCTGCGTCTGGCGGTCTTCGATCGCCTGCAGCTCGGCGCGGCGCTTCTTTGTGGAGGCCTCGAACTCCTCGCGCACCTTCACCACCGTCGCGCGCGCCGCGATGTCGGCCTCCTTCAGCCGGGCCTTGATCTCGGCCTCGGCCTCTTCGTCGCGAAGGCGCATCTTCTTCTCTATCGACTCCGCCTGCCAGCGGCCCACGAGGCCGCGCAGGGCGTAGCCCAGCAGCAGGCCGAGGAGCAACAGCACCGCGATGATCAGAATCGCGACGCCGTCCGAAAGGCCGTCCCACGTGCTGCTGGATAGAGCGAAGAAGAGCATGGCAGCCTACGCTTCGCCTTTCCCCGCCTTGGGCTGCGGAGCCATGGATTTGAGGAGGAGTCCGAAAAGATAGGTGCGCTCGGATGGAGGAAGCGCGTCGAAACCGTCGAGATGCGAGCGCATCTCTGCCACGCCCTCGTCGAAGCGCGCGCGCTCGGGCGACGCGTCGTCGGCCGCGAAAGGATAGCTCTTCTCGGCAATCCACTTGGCGAGGCGCTCGGCGGCGGCGGACTCCGCGCGCTGGCGGAAATGCTCCTTGAGAATGCGCCGCACCGCGTCCAGCCACGCGCGCACCTCCGGGTGCAGCTCGTCCATCACGAGCGCGTTCTCGGCGGCAAGTTCGTCGAAGCGAGCGCCAACGAGGTAGGCCGTGTAGCTGAAGGGCAAACCGCTGCGCACTCCGCTCGGCCTTTCGTGCAGCGTGAAGCCGTCACGCCCGCAGAAGACGATGCGCCCCTTCCCCGAGAACTTGCGCCGCCACTCGATCACCTCGAGCTTCGCCTCGTCGCCAGACTCCGTACGCACCGTGTATGGCGTCGAGACGCGCTGCACCACGACGGGCGACACGGGAATCCCGCAGAACCACACCCGCACACCGGGATACGCCTTGAGATAGAGGGCGAACTTCGAGGCGAGCGTCTGCACCACGTGCTCGGCGTTCGTGAGAACGTCAACCGTCGCGCGCACCCCGGTGACGTACACCTCAGTGCCGGTGGCAGGGCCGGCGGACGCGTTCTCCAGATGGAACACTCCAGGATTGTCGGCGTCGCCAGATATCGTGTAGGAAAGCAGCTCGCCGCCGGCGTTCATCGTGGTGCGCCACTCGACGTGCGAGCCAAGCGCGAACGCCTTGAACCGGCCGCGTCCGTGGCGGCCGTGGAGACGACGGTGCGCGGTTGGCGTGGTGCCTCCACCCGCCATCTTCCAGCTGCCGCCGAGCGAACCGAACGTCTCCTCAAGGCGCAGAATGTCGATGCCGGTGCCATCGTCTGAAACGCGCACAGCCTCCACGCCGCCAAGAGGGTTCTGCACAACGTCCACCTTGACCTCGCGCGCGTCGGCGTCAAGAGCATTCCACACAAGCTCCTCAACTGCGGAAAGCGGAGAGGCGCTCGAGAGAGAAGCCACATGGTCGGCACGGGCCTGAACGTAGATGTCTTTTGTCATAAAATCAGAATATACCGCTAGGTTTGAATCACAATTATATCAAATTACCCTTGCAGCTGACAAATGTGAAAGTGTAAAAGTTTCGTTCTCAAGTTTCGAGTTTCTAGTTTCTGGTTTCTAGTTTCTGGTTTCTGGTTGCTGGTTTCGGGTTTCTAGTTTCTGGTTTCTGGTTTCTAGTTTCTGGTTTCTGGTTTCTGGTTTCTAGTTTCTGGTTTCTGGTTTCGGGTTTCTGGTTTCTAGTTTCTAAGTTCTACGAAAACACGAGCCACGAACCACGGACCACGAGCCACGAACCACGAACCACGAACCACGAACCACGAGCCACGAACCACGAGCCACGAATCACGAACCACGAGCCACGAATCACGAACCACGAGCCACGAACCCGTCTAGCGCATGAAGATGACAGTGCTGTTGGAACGGACTGCGCAGAGCACTCCATTCACGATGCGCAGCTCCGCCAGCGACTCGTCGGTGACGAGCTCGAAGTCCTCAAGCGCAAGGCCCGTCGCATCCGTCAGGTCGATGAGGCGCACAAGGCCGGTGAACTTCGGGATCTCGATCTTCACTTTCGCGCCGCCGATTCCGCTCACCGCGCCGGTGATCTTGAAGGGCTGCGGCTTGGCGCTGAAGGCAACTGTGCCCATCTCAAGCGTGCCAGCGGCAGAGCCGTTCTTCGCCAGTGCGATCGAGGGAGATGCCGCGTAAGCGCCTTCGAACTCGATGCGGTCCGCACGCAGAGTGTACGGAGTGTCGGCGGCGCTCTTGGCGGTAACGCCAACGGACGCGCCGTCCGTGAACTTGACGGTGCTCACTTCGGAGAATCCTGCAACGCTCAGCGCGTCCTCGCCCTTGAACTCTACGTCGCCGTATCCGGTTACGCCGTAGCCGTCTTCGTCGCCAGTCTCCATCGAGAGGTTGTAGACGTACTGGCGCGCGTTGTATCCGCCCGTGCCGCCGGAGATCGAGAAGTATCCAAACTTGTCGCCCAGGCACTGCGCAAGATCCACCTCCTGCGAGACCGTGACGGTGTTCTGGCCCTGCGTAAGCGTGATGGACATCTGCCCTGGCTTATACGCGATCACGAAGTCCATCGGACTCTTGCTCTTGGGATTAACGCCGTTGAGCTCCGTCACGGCAGTGCCGGCGGCGCAGTTCTTGAGCGGGGCGATGTTTGGCGTGTTGTAGATGTTGATGAGCCACCCGGTGGCGCTGGGGAGCATGGAATTGCCCATCACGCCGCG
>CAMIVJ010000149.1 GCA_946401765.1 uncultured bacterium
CGCCGCTCGGGCTACAACGAGCGCGTTGAGAGCGGCTGGGACGTGAAGCGCATCATCGGCACGGTGGACATCGAGAGCGATGGCAGCTGCTGCTTCGAGATGCCGGCCAACACCCCGATCTCCGTGCAGCCGCTCGACGAGAAGGGGCGTGCCGTGCAGCTAATGCGCTCCTGGATCGTGGGCATGCCCGGCGAACGAGTTTCCTGCACCGGCTGCCACGAGGACAACCGCTCCTCGATCCACACCAAGCGCACGATCGCCGACGAGAAGTACTTCCGCGGCGAGATGCAGAAGATCAAGCCTGTTGACGGCGACGGGATACGTCCGTGGGGCTTCGCGAACGAGATGTTCCCCGTGGTGCGCAAGTACTGCTTCTCCTGCCACGGCGAGAAGGAGAAGTCGCCCGTGGCGAAGGCCGACCAGGGCGGCTTCGGAGGAGAGGGCAAGCTCAACGGCAAGCGCCTCTGGATGGGCACGGCCGAAGAGGCGTACCGCGTGCTGCATCCGTACATCCACCGTCCAGGACCTGAGAGCGAGGAGACGATGCTGCCGGTGATGGACTACCACGCCTCCACGAGCCCGCTCGTGCAGATGCTCGAAAAGGGCCACCACGGCGTGACGCTTGCGGATGACGACTGGATGCGCATCTACGAGTGGATCGACCTCAACTGCCCGTTCCACGGCAAGTGGAGTCCTCCTTCCCTAGCGAAGCCCGACAGCTGGATTCGGCATCCAGTGCCCGACCAGGTGAAGCGCCGCAAGGAGCTCGCGATCGCGTACGCGAACGTCGACGACGATCCCGAGGCCGAGCATGACCGCTATGCCGCGATCGTCGCGAAGCGCGAGATCAAGCCCGTTGCGCCTGCGGCCCCCGCGCCAGATCAGGCAAAGGATCCCACCGTTGCGGGCTGGCCGATGAACGTGCACGGCTCGGCGAACGCGCAGCTCGGCGCCATCAACGAGATCGCCCCCGTAACCACGAAGACGATCATCATCGGCGCTGGCCAGTCGATCACGTTCCGCCGCATTCCCGCGGGCGCGTTCGTGATGGGCTCGAAAACGGGATATCCCGATGAGCGTCCGCTCGCCGTAGTGCGCATCGCGAAGCCTTTCTGGATGTCTGAGATGGAGATCCAGAACCAGCAGTACAACGCGTTCGATCCCGAGCACGACTCGCGCTACCAGGACGAGTTCGGCAAGGACCATGTGTTCCCCGGCCATGTGGGCAACCACCGCCGCCAGCCCGTCGTGCGTGTTTCGTGGAACGACGCGATGCGGTTCTGCGAGTGGGTGTCGAAGACGTGCAACGTCAAGGCTTCGCTCCCGACGGAGGCGCAGTGGGAGTGGGCCGCGAGGTCCGGCACCGCCACTCCCTTCCCATGGGGCGGGCTTGACGACGACTTCTCGAAGTTCGCAAACTTCGCGGACCGCGACGTGCGCTTCCAGGTGGTGGGCTTCGACGGAGGCGGCAACATCCGCAACCGCCACCCGTTCGCCATCGAGCAGAACTATCCGCTCCACGACGAGCGCTGGCAGGACGACTGGTTCAACCTCAACTACGTTGGACGCGCCAACTGCAACCGCTGGGGAATGTACGACATGCACGGCAACGCGGCGGAGTGGACGCTTTCCGACTACGCGCCGTATCCGTATGTCGAAGGCGATGGGCGCAACGCGCGCAGCCAGAAGACGAAGAAGGCCGTGCGCGGAGGATCGTTCGCGTCGCGTCCGCGCGACGGCACGAGCTCGTGGCGCATGGGCTACGAGCCGTGGCAGGCCGTGTACGACGTGGGCTTCCGCATCGTGATGGAATGCGAGGAGTGAGGCCGATGCGTCCAAACCGCGACTTCGAGGCGCATCATCGTGGTCCGCGCGAGCAGTGCACGGGCGGCGAGTGGCTCTACGGGCGCAGGCCCGTGGTCGAGGCTCTGCGCGCCGGGCGGCGTTCCTTCAGCGAGATGATCCTGCCGCCGCCCGAGAAGAACGAGAGCGACGAGATCGCGATCCTGCGCGCCACCGCGCACGAACGTGGAATCGTGGTGCGTTCGGAGGACCGCCGCCGCCTGGACGCGATCACGCATGGCGGCCACCATCAAGGAGTGGCGCTCAAGGCGACACCCTACCCGTATGTGGACGTAGAGGACATCCTTGCCGAGGTCGAGGAGGACGAGCACGCCATTGTGGTTGTGCTGGACCATCTTGAAGACCCGCAGAACGTGGGTTCCGTGCTGCGTTCCGCCTGCGCGGCGGGCGTGACGGGCGTGATAATCCCCGAAGACCGCGGCTGCGGCGTTACGCCCGCGGCGGTGCGGGCGTCGGCCGGCGCCAGCGAGCACCTCAAGGTGGCGCGCGTCGTGAACCTCGTTCGCGCGATGAAGCAGCTGCAGAAGGCAGGTGCGTGGATAACGGGGCTTGACTGGGGCGATGACGCGAAACCGTACACGGCGATCGACTTCACCGGACGCGCCGCCCTTGTGGTGGGCGCTGAGGGCGCGGGGATTTCGCGCCTCGTTCGCGACACGTGCGACTTCGTGGCCGTGCTGCCGATGCTGGGCGCGATTGAGTCGCTCAACGCCGGCGTGGCCGCGGCGGTGTGCCTGTACGAGATGCTGCGGCAGAGAGAGGCGGGCAGATGAAGCAGAAACACATCAAGCTTCTTGCGTTGGCGGCAACGGTTACGGCGCTCGTCTGTGGAACTGTGTTCGTGCTGTGCATGGAGCGCCGCGCGGCAGAGCGTTCAGAGCGTGCCGGACGCATTGCGGCGGTCGAGGCGGCATGCCGGCGCCTCATGGCGGGCGTTTGGAATGCATGGGGCGCAGAGGAGCGCGCGCGGCTGGAGAAGACTGGGCATGAGGCGCGCCTCGCGGCGGCGGAGGCGTGCGCCACGCCGCAGGAGGCCCATGAAATTCTGCTCGCCGAGGCAAGTGCCGGATATCCTGCGGCGCAACTGCGTCTCGCGTTCGTGTACGACATCTGGGGCTGGGGAGGCTGGGTGCGCGACGCGGCGCACATGAAGAAGGGCTGGACGGCATGGATGCGCAGGATCGACTTTTCGTCCGACGCATGGGCCATACCAGTCTCGCGCGCCGCGCCGAACGCCGCCGACTATCGTCGCCAGGCGCTGCTCTGGTACCAGATAGCCGCCACGAACGGCGTGCCTGCCGCAGTAGAGGCGCTCCGCCTCCACGCCGCCGAAGCCATCGACCAGAACTAGCTGCCGTTCACTAACCACATAGTCCGCGCCAACCGCTATTCACTATTCACTATTCGTTATTCACTTTTCTTCATTTTCCCCCTTGCGCAACGGCAAGGTCTGTGGTACAATATACGCCGTTTTCCTCAATGGGCCTGTAGCTCAACTGGATAGAGCATCAGACTACGAATCTGAGGGTTGTAGGTTCGACTCCTGTCAGGCCCGCCATTCGGAGGACGCCAGATTGCGGGGTGGAGCAGCCTGGTAGCTCGTCAGGCTCATAACCTGAAGGTCGTTGGTTCAAATCCAGCCCCCGCTACCAATCTGGAAATTCGTCAGACGCGCAATAACCTTCAGTAGGAGATGGTACGCCGTAAAGCTGACGAAAACACGCCTATGGAAAATAGCAATTTCATCGTAGGCATATTCTAGCATTAACTATTCCAAAGAACCACGAACCACGAGCCACGAACCACGAGCAATTCCGATTTTCCGCTTGATGGGATGTCGGGAAGGGTGGTATAATTGGCGTAGTTGTTTTAACAGCGACAAGGAGAATGGACACATGGAAAGGCTAAGCTACGCCACGCTCGAAAAGGCAGGATATGACGGGTATCTGCTGAAGTCAGCGCCCGAACGCGTACTGCAGTTCGGCGAGGGCAACTTCCTGAGGGCGTTCGTGGACTACTTCATCGACCGCCTCAACGAGGAGGCCGGCTTCAACGGCAAGGTGTGCCTGCTGCAGCCGATTCCCGGCGCGGACGCCCTGCGCGATGCGATCAACGCGCAGAATGGACTCTACACCCTCTATCTACGCGGCTTCGAAGGCGGTAAGAAGGTGAACGCGAAGCGCGTTATTTCCAGCGTTTCGCGCTGCATAAACCCGTATGTGGATTTCAAGGCGTTCCTTGCGAACGCGTCCAACCCCGACCTCCGCTTCATCGTCTCAAACACAACCGAGGCGGGAATCGCCTACGATCCCGCGTGCAGGCTCGAGGATGCGCCGCCATCAAGCTTCCCCGCGAAGCTCACGCGCTTCCTCTACGAACGATTCAGGCTCTTCGGCGGCGAGAAGGGGAAGGGGTTCATCATCCTCTCGTGCGAACTTATCGACCACAACGGCCGCGAGCTGAAGAAGTGCGTGGAGAGGTACATAGCGGACTGGGGGCTAGGCGAAGACTTCGCCCGCTGGGTGGACGGGGAGAACGTGTTCTGCTCCACGCTCGTCGACCGCATTGTGACGGGTTTCCCGCGCGCCGAGGCGGCGTCCATCAACGAGGCGAACGGATATGTGGACGACGTGATCGACACGGGAGAATGCTTCGGCTTCTGGGTGATCGAGGGTCCGCAGTCCATAGCCGCCGAGCTTGGCCTCGACAAGACCGACCTGCCGATCATCGTGGTTGACGACCACACCCCCTACAAGCAGCGCAAGGTGCGCATCCTCAACGGCGCGCACACCTCGTTCGTGCTCGGCGCGTACCTCAAGGGCTTCAACATCGTGCGCGACTGCATGAACGACGACGGCGTTAGGGGCTTCATGGAGGATACGATCTACAACGAGATCATCCCCACGCTCGACCTGCCAGAGGCCGATCTCAAGGACTTCGCGCACGCCGTGACCGAACGCTTCAAGAACCCGTTCATCGACCACCGTCTGCTCGACATCTCGCTCAACTCCGTATCGAAGTGGCGCGCGCGCTGCCTGCCGAGCGTCAAGGGCTACTTCGCCAAGTTCGGCCGTCCGGCGAAGAACCTGTCATCGTCGTTCCGCTCGCTCGTTGAGTTCTACTCGCGCGGCGAGAGGTGGAACGAGGCGCACAACGCGCTCGAGGCGAAGCGCGGCGACGAGACTTATCTCGTGAGGGACGACGCGAAGGTGCTGGAGTGGTTCCTCGCGAACAGGGCTCTTCCGCTCGACGAGCTCGTGGCGAAGTGTGCGGCGAATGCGGACTTCTGGGGCGAGGACATACGCGCATATCTCTGACCATGGACTCGATCAGAATACATCCTGCGGACAACGTAGAAGTGCTTCTCAAACCGCGCGGCGACGTTCCCGCCGGCCACAAGCTGGCCCTCCGCGACATAAGTGCGGGCGAGAAGATCATGAAGTACGGCTTCCCCATCGGCGTTGCAACTCGCGACATCGCGAAGGGCGAATGGGTGCACACCCACAACGTGCGCACCACGCTCGACGAGAAGGCGGAATACCTCTACGCGCCTTCGGCGGCACCACGCCTTTCCGCTCCTGCTGCCTTTGCGGACGCTTCGTTCGACGGCTACACGAGGCCTGGCGGCAGAGCCGGAATCCGCAACGAGATATGGATCGTGCCCACCGTGGGCTGCGTGAACTCAGTGGCCAGCGCGCTCGCGGCGCGTGCGCAGCGGCTCGTAGGCGGCGCGGTGGAGGGAGTGTACGCCTTCGAGCATCCGTACGGGTGTTCGCAGACCGGGGCAGACCACGCGCGCACACGCAAGCTGCTCGCGGCACTCTGCCGCCACCCGAACGCGGGCGGCGTGCTGGTGCTTGCGCTCGGGTGCGAGAATCTCACACCGGAGCAGTTCCGCGAGGAACTTGGCGATGTGGACGAAGCACGAGTGAAGTTTCTTGTTTGCCAGGAGGTTGAGGACGAGCTTGCGGAGGGGGAGCGTCTTCTTGAGAAGATCGCGCGCGCGATGGGTGGAGACAGGCGAGAACGGCTGCCCGCCTCGAAGCTCGTGGTGGGCATGAAGTGCGGCGGCAGCGACGGTCTCTCGGGCATAACGGCGAATCCGGCCGTCGGCAGGTTCAGCGACATTCTCGTGTCGCTCGGCGGCTCGACCGTTCTCACGGAGGTGCCGGAGATGTTCGGCGCCGAGCCGATGCTCTTCAATCGCGCCAAGTCGCGCGAGGTGTTCGAAAGGGCGGTGAAGATGGTCGCCGACTTCAAGGCGTACTTCACGGCGCACGGCGAACCCGTGTACGAGAACCCGAGCCCGGGAAACAGGGCGGGCGGAATAACGACGCTTGAAGACAAGAGCTGCGGCTGCGTGCAGAAGGGCGGCAGCGCGCCGGTGGTGGACGCGATAGACTACGCCGACGGCGTGTGCAGGCAGGGCCTCAGCATGATGTCCGGCCCAGGCAATGACCTCGTTTCCGCCACTGCCCTCACTGCGGCCGGCGCGCAGCTCATCCTTTTCACCACGGGCCGCGGCACGCCGTTCGGCGCGCCCGCGCCAACTGTGAAGATCGCCACTAACACGCCGCTCTTCGAGAGGAAGCGGGGATGGATGGACTTCAACGCGGGCACGGTTGCGGACGGCGACGAGACTCTCGACGCGGCCGGCGAGCGGCTTTTCAGGCACGTTCTCCGCGTCGCCTCGGGCGAACGCACGAAGAGCGAGCGTATGGGCGCCAGGGGAATCGCGATCTTCAAAACCGGGGTTACTCTGTAGCCAGTTTTTAATGCGTCAACCCTGGTATTGACATCGCCCCGCCGTTTTGATACACTATTGCCCGTTTTTCCATCGGGGGAAAAGTCTTCCGAAGGCACTACAAGGAGTAAAAAAGAAATGGCTATCAAAGTTGGCATCAACGGCTTCGGCCGCATCGGCCGCATGGTTTTCCGCGCGGCGGTTG